>JASEGW010000084.1 GCA_030017825.1 bacterium
TGTTCGCACGCAGACAGGTTTCGGATTTCGATGCTTGGATTTCGGATTTAAAATATCCAGATCAAATACCGAAAACTTATGCTCAAGTACAAAATGAGAAAGTAGCGAGAGATAAGTAGTTTGGCGTTATAATAGTCTTATATTTTAGCGCCTTATCTGAATAGAATAAATAGAATTGTTAAAACAAAGGAGGATGTTGTGGCTCATAAAAAAGGAATGGGAAGTTCTCGTAACGGAAGAGATAGTGCAGGAAAGAGATTGGGAGTCAAAAGAACGAACAATCAACATGTTACTGGCGGCACTATTTTAGTAAGACAAAGAGGTACTAAATTTTTTCCTGGAGTTAATGTAGGAAGAGGCAGCGATGATACTCTTTATGCTAAAATTAGTGGATATGTGCAATTTAATGTTAATAATCGAGGAAGAAAAGAAATTAACATTACAACCACTTTATAGATTTTATGTTTGTTGATCAAATAGAAATAAAGGTTTGTGCTGGGAAAGGAGGAGCTGGTTGCGTAAGCTTTCATCATGAAAAATATAGGCCATTAGGTGGTCCAGATGGAGGCAATGGTGGCAAAGGTGGAGATATAATATTAAGAGGAAACTTTAATTTAAAAACCTTAAGAGATATCAGAGACAAAAGGTGTTACCGAGCTGAAAATGGAAAAGATGGTCAAAGAAACAACAAACAAGGCCGAGATGGAAAAAATGTTTTATTAGAAATTCCTTTGGGAACTCAAGTTTACGATTTAAACACTCAGAAGCTAATAGCAGATATTACCGAGAACAAAGAAGAAGTAATCGTAGTTTTTGGAGGCAAAGGAGGCAAAGGCAACGCTAATTTTGCTACCAGTACAAAACAAATTCCTAAATTTGCTGAAAAAGGAGAATTAGGAGAAACAAAAAATCTACATCTGATTTTAAAGCTTGTTGCAGAAGTAGGAATTATTGGTTATCCTAATGTGGGAAAATCTACTCTTCTTTCACAGTTAACCTCAGCTAAACCTAAAATTGCCGACTATCCTTTTACAACTTTAACCCCTAATTTAGGAGTAATTAATAAAGAAGAAAATATTTATACAATTGCTGATTTGCCGGGAATTATTGAAGGAGCTTCCAGAGGACATGGATTAGGAGATCGTTTCTTACGTCATATAGAGCGCACTAAAATATTAGTTCATGTTATTGAAGTTACTGATTTAGAAGCAATAGATAAATATAACATTTTAAATAAAGAATTAAAAAACTATAATACCGACCTATCTGAAAAACCACAATTATTAGTAGGAAATAAAATCGATCTTCTTAATAATAATCAGAGAATCAAGGAATTAGAAAAAGAATTCCAAAAATTAAGCAAAAAAATTATATTTATTTCAGCACTCTGTTCTAAGAATATTGATATCTTAATTAATGAAATTAATAAATTCTTAAAAGAGCTTCCTCCTCAAACTAAGGAAGAAAGCTTAAAATCAAGATATAAAGAATACAGGATAAAATTACCTTATAAAATTTACAAAAAAGATAAATATTTTATTTTAGAAAGTGCCAAATTAGAAAGAATAATACAAGAATTTAGTTTTGAAAATTTATCAGAAGTGTCATATTGGCACCAAACAGTAGAAAAATTGGGGATTAATAAAGCACTAAAAGAAATGGGTGCTCAAAAAGGAGATCTGGTAAAAATAGGAGCTTTTGAATTTGAATTTTATTCCTGAATATCTTGGGAAAAGAATAGTTATTAAAGTTGGCACTAGTATATTAGCTTCTTCTGCTGGTGAGCTTGATATTTCTTATATCAAAAGTCTTGTTCAAGACATTGTATCACTATACAAATTAGGCAAAGAAATAATCATAGTTTCTTCAGGCGCTATAGGTGCTGGAATGAAGAAATTAGAAATGAAGAATAGGCCTAAGACTATTCCTTTAAAACAAGCTTGCGCATCTATTGGCCAGTCCTATCTGATGCATGTTTATGAAAATCATTTTCAAAAGAATGGTCAATTAGTAGCACAAGTGTTATTGACTCATAGGGAGCTAAGTGAAAGAAAGAGCTATATTAATGCTTATAATACTTTAAGCACTTTAATAGACTTTAAAGTTATTCCCATAATTAATGAAAATGATGCTATAGCTACTGAAGAATTAAAGTTTGGAGATAATGATATTTTAGCAGCTTTAGTAGCAAATTTAGTAGGAGCGGATACATTAATTATACTAACTGATGTTGACGGCCTATGGAATGAAAAAGAAGCAAAAATTATAAAAGTGGTAGAGGAAATTAATTCTACTATCTTCAATATGGCTCAAAAAACCTCTAAAGAAATTACTACTGGAGGAATGAATACTAAACTTACCGCTGCTGATATCGCTACTAAGTGTGGAATTACTACCATTATTGCTAATGGAAAAATTCCCCAAATTTTAAATAAAATAATTAATAAACAAGAAATTGGTACTTTATTTAAAGCTAAGAAAAAACCTTTAGTTGGAAGAAAAAGGTGGATAGCTTATACTTTAATTCCTGCTGGAAGTATAAAAGTAGATAGTGGAGCTAAATATGTAATTACGGAAAAAGGAAAAAGTTTACTTCCTTCGGGAATAACAGAAGTGCACGATGACTTTGAGCAGGGAGACTGTATAAGAATTATCGATCAAGAAGGGGTAGAATTTGCTCGAGGGTTGGTAAATTATTCTTCATTAGAGCTGAAAAAGATTAAGAGAAAGAAAACTACTCAAATAGAAGAAATATTGGGTTATAAATACTATGATGAAGTAGTACACCGGGATAATTTAGTGATAGTAACTCCTTAGTTATAAAGTTTGGATACTTTTGGCAAAAGATACGAAAAGCACAAAATACCTAATAATGGAATTAATAAAAGTAAAACTAAAAACGCAAATTAGAAGCAAGTCTAAAAAAAGCTTATTTTTAATTATAGTTAATTCAAATTTGGGGTAACATGGATATTAAAGATGTTGTATTAAATATTGCAAAAAAAGCTAAGGAATCTTCATATTATATTGCCAAACTTTCTACATTAGATAAAAATAATCTTCTTATAAATATGGCCGAGGAAATTGAAGCAAATATAGATTATATTCAAGAAGAGAACAAAAAAGATTTAGAATATGCTAAAGAGAAAAGCTTTTCTAATGCTTTCATAGATAGATTGCTTTTAAATGAAAATCGTATTAGGAGCATGGCTCAAGGGATTAGGGAAATAGCTCAATTGCCGGATCCCGTAGGGGAATATATTTGGACCAAAAAAAGACCTAATGGACTACAAATCAGTAAGGTAAGAACTCCTTTGGGCGTAATAGCTGTAATATATGAATCTAGGCCCAATGTTACTGCTGATGCAGCTTCTCTTTGTTTAAAATCAGGAAATACTATTATTTTAAGAGGGGGGAAAGAAGCTATAAATTCTAATTGCGCTATTGCCGATATTCTACAAAAATCTCTTAGAAAATTTAATTTACCTGCAGAAATTGTTTCTATAATAAAAGATACTAATCGTCAGGCAATAACTGCTTTAGTTAAACTTGATCAATATATTGATGTTATTATTCCTCGTGGTGGAGAAAATTTGATAAATGCTGTTCGTCAAGATGCTATAATTCCAGTAGTATTTCATGCTAAAGGAAATTGTCATCTTTATATTGATAAAGAGGCAGATATAGAAATGGCTCATAAGATAACTATTAATGCTAAAGTGCAAAGGCCAGGAGTTTGCAATGCTATAGAAACATTACTTGTTCATAAAAGTATAGCAAAAAAAATCTTACCAGATTTAATTAAAAAGCTTAAAGAATTAAATGTAGAAATTAGAGGTTGCCAAAAGACTAAAAATATAGTAAATAATATTAAAGAAGCAAGTGAAAAAGATTGGGAAGAAGAATACTTAAGTTTGATCTTAGCTGTAAAAGTTGTTGAGAATATGGAAGAAGCTATTTGTCATATTAGAAAATATGGCTCTTTGCATTCTGAAGGTATTGTTACTAATTCTATTTTTAGAATTAATAAATTTACCCAGGAAGTAGATGCTTCTGCTATATTTGTTAATAGTTCTACGAGATTTAATGATGGAAATCAGTTTGGATTAGGAGCAGAGATTGGAATTAGCACTCAGAAATTACATGTTCGAGGTCCTATGGGGTTAGAAGACTTAACTTCTACTAAATATATAGTTTTGGGGAATGGTCAAATAAGAGAATGAAAAGAATTGGCCTTTTGGGAGGAACATTTAACCCTATTCATAACGGGCATCTTTTTTTAGCTTCCCAAGCTAAGGAGAAATGTTCTTTAGAACAAGTAATCTTTATTCCTTCAGCTCTTCCCCCCCATAAAGAAGAACACTCTTTAGTAGATGCTACTCATCGTTATATTATGGCTAATTTAGCTACTTTAGATAATGATGATTTTATTGTTTCTGATATTGAAATTCATCGAGGTGGCAAATCATATACTTTAGATACTTTAAGAGAATTAAAAAAAATATACAAAACAGAAACAATAATTTATTTTATTACTGGATACGATGCTATTTCAGAATTAAATACTTGGAAAGATGTAGAAAAACTATTAGAATTATGTATTTTTATTTTTGCAACTCGACCTGGCCATAAACCAAAAATTGATGAACGTTATTTAAAACATACTCAGCAACTAACAATACCTGAATTAAATATTTCATCTACTTATATACGAGAAAAAATTAAAAACAGGAAATCTATTAAATATTTGGTTCCGGACTTAGTGTATAAATATATAACTAAGTATAATCTGTATTTATGAGGAGAAAATATGCGACCTGGTTATCAAGAAATTAGACGAAGAAGAGGTAAATTTAAATCACCTTTTGGTTTTAGTGGGCTAATTCCCTATCGAAAAATTATTAAAATACTAATTTTGTTTCTTCTTATTACTTTCCCGATCTATTGTTTGCTAGACAAGAGTAATTTGGACATAAAAAGGCTCAAAAATATTAATGTTCTTTTAGTAGGAGTGAATAATGAACAATTATCTATTTTAGCCGTTGCTTCAGTTAATTTTAAACAACAAAAATACAGCATTTTATCTATTCCTGTAGATACAAAAGTATCTACAAAATTAGGAAATAGAACTTTTTCTAATATTTACCAAGGCGGTGGAATAAAGCTAACTATTACTAGATTAGAAAGTTTATTAAATGACCGCATACCTTACTATATAATTGCCAATAGAAAAAATGCCCAAAAAATAGTTGATCTGTTAGATGGTGTTGAAATTTTAATTACCAAGGAAATTTCATTTAAGGATAAGTTAAACGAAATTGCAGTAAATATACCTTCAGGTTGGCAAAAACTGGATGGAAGAAAAGCTTCCCAATATGCTTATTTAAGTTGCAAAGAAGAAGGAAAAAATGAAATTATAGAAAGACAACAAAAATATATTGAATCTTTGACGCGTAAACTATTTTCTCAAAAATCTCCTGTGTTTGTTTCAGAATCAATAGTACAAAGATTAAAAGAAAATGTATTTACAAACTTAACTTCAAAAGATATTAGTTATTTCATTAGCAAATTAAGTAAGTTTAATTACAAAGAATTAAAATTAGCTACTTTAACTTTAATAGGTAAAATAGATTCTTCTGGGGAATATTATATTCCTGATGCAGAAAAAAATAAGAATTTACTCTCGAAACTTTTAAATGTTAAAGAAGTTGGCAATCAAAAAGTTAAGGAAGCACAGAAAGAATTAGAAAAGGAAGAGTTAGAAAAGAGAGAGTTAGAAAAGAAGATAAAAGATTTAGCTAAAGATAAAGAAGCTAAAAATAATCTTAAAAGTATTAAAATAAGAATATTAAATGGTTGCGGCCGAAAGGAAATAGCTCGTAATTTACAAAAAAAACTGAAGGCTAATAAAGATTTAACAGTTATTGAAGTGGGAAATGCAGATAATTTTAATTATGAAAATACCATTATCTATGACCATGTGGGAAAAAGTTCTAATGCTGACTACGTTAAAAATAGATTTTTAAATAAAGGAGTAATAAAACAAAGTGTAAGTAAAACTGTATTGGCAGATATTACTATAATTATTGGAAAGGATTTTAAAGACTGAGAGTGAGAGGAAAACTTAGTGCTTAAGCCTATAAATATTGCTAAATTGGCAGCTAAAAAAGCAGAGAATAAAAAAGCAGAAAATTTGCTGATATTAGAAATGACCCGGCTTACTTATTTTACAGATTATTTTGTGATCGTTAGTGGTAATTCTAATGTTCATGTTCAATCTATTGCAGATTTTATTATAAAAGAGCTGAAAAAAAAGAAAATAGTTTTAAATCATATAGAAGGATATCGAGAAGCTAATTGGATTCTATTAGATTATAACGAAATTATCATTCATGTTTTTCATAGAGATACTCGAGAGTATTATCAAATAGAAGAACTTTGGGGAGACGCAAAGAAAATAAAAGTTTAGAAGCTCGAGTTTATACTGAATAGTTACGTTTTTTCAATCATGGGGCTGTGGCGCAGTTGGGAGCGCGCCTCCTTGGCGTGGAGGAGGTCAGGGGTTCAAATCCCCTCAGCTCCACCATATGTTCTATCAAAAAGTCGGCTTGGCTTTTAAGCAAGTTAAGTGGGTGTGATTAAAATTTGTTGTGCGAAATTTTCTTCTATGAAAACTATAAAAAAGGATAATTTTGGCACTTTTTTAATTCATTAGACTTACTGCGAAATAAATCAGTTATTTTACAAAAATGCTATAATTCCTT
>JASEGW010000085.1 GCA_030017825.1 bacterium
TGTGCGTGTTCGCACGCAGACAGGTTTCGGATTTCGATGCTTGTCCTCGTGAAAATAGGGATTTAGATTTCGGATTTAAAATATCCAGATTAAATACCGAAAAACTTATGCTTAAGTATTTATTTATTCGGAAAAGGTTTGAGCGGTAAAAAGATAAATATCTATTTCTTTATCCTTTTTCCAAGCTTGAGGGTCAAGGCCGGCTCTTTGGCAAACTTGTTTCAAGAGCTCTTCTTTGCTCCATTCATTTTTTTTGGCTACATGGGGCAGGATAATAGCAGATTGCCAGTTTTTGTTTAGGTAAATACCATGAACTCCAATTTCTATTAAGTTAAAATCGTTAATTTTTTCAATATTAGAAAGCACAGAAATTTCAATCTTTACTTTTGAAAGCTCTTTTTTATTTAGAGGTGGATATTTTAAATCTTCAGTAGCTGCTTTTATTACGCTATCAGATACAGCCTTGTATAAAGGTTTGATAGGAAGGACATACCCTAAGTAACCTCGAGTAGTTTCACCTTCTTTTATAGTTACATAAACTCCTCGTTCATGACAGAGAAGGGGATTTTTCTCTGTTATAACTTGAAATTTTTTAAATCTAATATACTCTTCTAAACTTTTACGACCGTGTTTTAGTAGCCAGTCTTCAGTATCTTTACCTAACTCTTCAATATCAAAGAGAGCAAAAGAAGCATAGCCTACAGTTTTCCATTGGATACCTGTGATTTCTCCTGAGTTTGTATATTTTAGAAGTTTGATTTTATCAGCACCTAATTTTTGGCAAGTAAGCATAGTCGTCAAGATACTATTTTTAGCACAAGTTTCGCATTCTTTGTTCTTGAATTTAGAGGATAAATCTTCCACATTAAACTCTTCAATGTGTTTAATGGTTTTTCTATCCACAAGAGTAGCATCAAAATAGGAGCGATAATGAGATAAGTTACCACTGGCAATAAGTATAATGTTTTGATCTTTAATATGCTTTAAGAGAGCTTCTGTTAATAGTGGGTAGTAATCCTCCTCATTGTTTCCTATTAAGATAGGTAAAATTTGAAAATCTTGTAAGGTTCTTTGTAAAAAAGGTATTTGAACTTCTATAGAATGTTCTTTTAAGTGAGCATCAGGAATGTAAGTGATAAAATCATTTTCTAAGATTAGTTTTTCTGCCAGCTTGGTATTTACAGGAACTTTTCCTAATGGAGTAGAATAATAGTCTTTAGCATAAATAGAAATCCCGGGAAATATCATATTATGACTGGGGCCAATTATAATTACTGTGTCAATTTTTCTTTCTCTTAAAAGTTGATAAGCATAAGCAGCAGTTTGCCCTGAGGTTTTATACTTTCCATGAGGTATGATGAATCCTAATATTTTGCCATGGATAATTCTTTTTTGGCAATTACTTAAAAAGTAATCTACATCTCTGCGTAAAACTGGTGTGGATCTGTGGTAGTATTTGCCTTTGAAGACAGGAGTCCTGATGTCTTCACTAAGAAGAGGGTTGGTTAAACTTAGAATAAATACTATGATAACTAAAAAAGATAAGAGATGCTTTGCGCGAAACAATTTGAATGCTACCTTTTAACTTTCAAATGCTAAAATTACTATTTTATGATTTGATTAGAAATTTCTCATTGTAGTTAAACTTAAATTTTACGTAACTATTCAGCAATGTTTAATATAACAACATATTTCCTTAGTGCAAAGTTTAAAAATTAGGTTTATACTGAATAGCTACAATTATATTTAATCAATTATATGCACTTTTCTTCCAGAAATAGTTAATCTTTCTTCAGCAAATAAGAAGATGGCTTTTGGTAAAATTTTATGTTCTTCAACTAAAATTCGCTTGGAAAGAGATTCTTCAGTGTCATTATCTAATATTTTTACTCCTACTTGAAGAATAATGGGGCCAGTATCACAACCTTTGTCCACAAAGTGAACTGTAGCTCCAGATACTTTTGCTCCATAGTCTAAGGCTTGTTTTTGACCATGTAAGCCAGGAAAAGAAGGTAGGAGGGAAGGGTGAATATTGATAATTTTATTAGGGTAAGCAGAGAGTAAAGTAGATCCTACAATTTGCATGTATCCAGCTAAAATTATAAGACCTACTTCTTTTTCTCTTAAGTATTCAATAATCTTTTTTTCGTACTCAGACTTAGAGAAAAAAATGTTGGGAGTTATGAAAATGTTAGGGATGTTATGTTTTAAAGCTCGCTTAAGAGCATAAGCTTCTTGATTATCACTTATTACACAAGCAATTCTCACCTTTAACCAGCCTGCTTCTACAGCATCAATAATGGCTTGTAGGTTAGACCCTCTTCCTGAGACTAAAACAGCAATATTTAACATTTCTTTGATTTAAGATGAGCAATAGCTGCAGATAATCGGGCAATAGGAACTCGATAAGGGGAGCAGCTTACATAATTTAAACCAATACTGTTGCAGAATGCGATAGAACTAGGTTCGCCACCGTGTTCTCCGCAGATTCCTATTTTTAAATCAGGGCAAGTTGATCTTCCTTTTTCTACCCCAATCTTTATTAATTCTCCAACTCCTTCTGTATCAAGAACCTGAAAAGGATCTTTTTCAAAGATATTGTTATCCAGATAGTAACGAATAAAATTGCCAGCATCATCTCGACTAAAACCAAAAGTAGTTTGAGTGAGGTCATTAGTTCCATAGGAGAAAAATTCTGCTTCCTGGGCGATTTTATCAGCTGTAAGAGCAGCTCGTGGAAGCTCAATCATGGTTCCAACCATATAATCTATAGTAAGATTGTTTTTTTCCATAACTTCTTTAGCTACTTTATTGACAATTTTTTTTTGATGGTTAAATTCTTTGACATCTCCTATTAAAGGTATCATCACCTCAGGTAATATTTTATAACCTTCATTTGTTGCTTCGCAAGCTGCTTCAAAGATAGCCCGAGCTTGCATTTCTGTAATTTCAGGGTAGGTGATTCCTAAACGACAGCCTCGATGTCCCAACATAGGGTTAAACTCATGCAGCTCTTCAATTCTCTTTAGAAGAGTCTCTTTTTCTGCTAATTCTGGATCATTAGGATTTTTGCATTTTAGATTGGCGATTTCTACCATTAACTCTTCTCGTCGAGGTAAAAACTCATGCAAAGGAGGATCCAATAGTCTTATAGTTACTGGGCAGCCGTCCATAACCTTGAAAAGGCCAGTAAAGTCTTCTCTTTGCATGGGGAGAAGTTCATTAAGATATTGCCTGCGTTCTTCTTCCTTGGTGGCTAAGATCATTTTTTGCATAATAGGGATACGAGTCTTTTCAAAGAACATATGTTCCGTGCGACAAAGGCCAATTCCTTCAGCACCAAAATCGCGGGCTACTTTAGCATCGTGAGGGTAATCAGCATTGGCTCTAATTTTAAGCTTTCGGACATCATCTGCCCAAGCCATGATAGTTCCAAAGTCGCTGCTTAAGCTTGGTTTAATCATATCAACTTTGCCTAATATTAAATGCCCTATACTTCCATCAATAGTGATATAATCGCCTTGATTAATTTTAGTTTCACCAACAGTGAAATACTTTGCTTCTTCATTTACTTTTATATCGCTGCATCCAGCTACACAACACTTTCCCATGCCTCGAGCTACAACAGCAGCATGACTAGTCATACCACCACGAGCAGTAAGAATACCTTTAGCAGCATGCATACCATGAATATCATCAGGACATGTTTCTTGCCGAACTAAGATAACATTATCTCCTATCTCATTCATTTCCACAGCTTCATCAGCATTAAACACTGCTTTTCCACAAGCTGCTCCAGGAGAAGCAGGAAGTCCTTTGGCAGATATTTCATATTTTGCTGAAGGGTCTAAGATAGGATGCAGGAGGTGATTTAGTTGATTTGGGTCAAGACGAAGTAGTGCTTCATCTTTAGTAATCATTCCTTCGCTTACCATATCCACCACAATCTTTAAAGCCGCTTGAGCAGTGCGCTTTCCATTACGTGTTTGTAGCAAGAATAACTTGCCATCTTCAATAGTGAATTCAATATCTTGCATATCTCGATATTTTTGTTCCAAGATTTTATTAATTTTAGTTAATTGCTCATATACTTGAGGCATTTGAGATTGCAAATCAGCAATAGGATGAGGAGTTCTTATTCCAGCAACTACATCCTCGCCTTGAGCATTTAAAAGATATTCACCGTAAAATATTTTTTCTCCAGTAGAAGGATTTCTAGTAAAAGCTACTCCTGTTCCAGAGTTATCACCCATATTACCAAAAACCATAGCTTGAATATTTACAGCTGTTCCCATATCGTGAGGAATGTCGTGTAATTTGCGATAAGTAACTGCTCGTGGGTTGTCCCAAGATTCAAAAACAGCATTAATGGCCATTTTAAGCTGAGTCATAGGATCTTGCGGAAATTCTATGCCTCGAAGACTTTTTACAGCTTCTTTATATCTATAAACTAAGTCTTTTAAAGATTCTGCTCCAAGTTTAGTATCAAGCTCTACTCCTTGTTCCTCTTTTTCTTCGTCTAAAATGAATTCAAAATCTTTATGCTCCATACCAAGAACCACACTGCTAAACATAGTAATAAAACGACGATAACTATCGTAGGCAGTTCTTTCATTATTAATCTTTTTAGCAAAGGCCACAACTGTTTTATCATTTAAACCAAGATTTAAAACAGTATCCATCATTCCAGGCATAGAAAATTTAGCTCCACTTCTAACTGAGACTAATAAAGGATTATCGCCTCTTCCAAATTTTTTACCTACGGCATCTTCTAACTTTTGTAAATGCTCTAAGATTTCTTCTTCTAAACCAAAAGGGTAGGCTTTATTGTTATCACTATAGTAAATACAAGCTTTAGTGGTAATAGTAAAACCAGGAGGTACAGGGATTCCAATATTAGTCATTTCTGCCAAACCAGATCCTTTTCCTCCTAATAAATCTTTCATGGAAACATTGCCTTCAGCTTTTCCATCTCCGAAGAAGTAAACATATTTTTCAGCAATCATAAATTCCTCCATATAGTATTTAAGTTTTATTCCCAAGCGTAAACAGGGTTGTTATCTAAAATAATTTTACCTTCAGTTTTATTTAATAAATCACGAATATGTTTTGGAATTGAAGAAAGTATTCTATGGGTTATTTCATCATAAAATCTTAAATTAGTAATATTTCTTTGCAGTAAACGTTCTGCTACTATTTCCTCATTAAGTTCTCCTGGATGATATTTGTTTGAGGCAGTAATAAAACTCCAAGGAGTAGCATAACAAGGAACAAAAGTTTCGTAAGTATGAAGATGAGAAAAAACACTATGAATGGTTTTGTAGAGACATAAGTAAAGATTAATCTCCATAAGGTTAGTAGTTCCAGATTGAACAGAGATTATACCATCTTCTTCTAAACGATTTCTAATAATTTGATAAAATTCTTTAGTAAATAAAAGATAAGCTGGGCTATCAATTAGGGGTTCAGAAATATCTATAATAATTACATCAAAAATTTCTTTTGTTTCTTCAAAATATTTACGGGCATCAGTATAAATTAATTTAGTTCGAGGGTCAGAAAAAGAATTTTGATGAAAAGTAGGAAGATGTTCTTTGCAAAAATTCACTACTTCTTCGTCAATATCAATCATAATAACTTCTTTGACGCAATTATGTTTTAAAACTTCTCTTAAAGTAGCTCCTTCACCTCCACCAATAATAGCTACTTTTTCAGGACGAGGATGGGTAATCATAGCAGGATGAACTAAGGCTTCATGATAAATAAATTCATCAAGTTCTGTAGATTGAATACGTCCATCAAGCACTAAAACTCTTCCATAAGTTTTAAGAGATAGAATCTCTGCTTTTTGAAATTTAGTAGTGGTGCTTAGAATAGCTTCAGATAAAGCATGGGCATTCTTTTTATTAGAGCCTGAAGCTTCAATAAACCATTTGTAATTATTATTTAACATATTATACAACCGATAACTCTTGAAGTTTATATTTTAGGTTTTGATTTGTAACGTTTAAAATTCCTCTTTTTACTTCAATTACTGAGGAGTTTTTTGATTCAAATTCTTTTATAAGATATTCTGCGCCTTTTTCTGGCCATACTTTATCTCCGCAAGTAAAAATATCACAAGCTGCATAACTGTATTCAGGCCAAGTGTGTATAGAAATATGAGATTCAGCGATAACTACTACACCGCTAACACCATGGGGTTTAAACTTCTTTAAAGTAGTACTTAATATAGTAGCACCAGAAATAGTTGCCGCAGTAGTTAAGATATCTTTTATTCTTTCTGTATTATTTAAGATATCAGTGTTACAATCAAATAATTCCACTAATAAGTGGCGCCCTAAAGTATTCAATTATCGTCCTCCTTTCATGAATTAACTCTCTAAGTAAAGTCTAAGTTGAAGTCTTTTATATTAATAAAAACCCCTCCATTGAGGATAATTTCTCAGCGTTCTAAAATTTTCCTAAATTTCTATAAATCACTCAGAAATATTTATCTTTAAGCTTTAGTTTTTAATAATTAATTCATATTAATTATTTTAGAATACTAAAATAATTTGTAACTATTCAGCAATGTTCAATGTAACAACATATTTCCTTAGTGCGAAGAAATACTAATTTTTAAACTTAGGTTTATTAGGTTTATACTGAATAGTTACGATAATTTTAGATAATAAAAAATAATTTATTAGACTTACTGCGAAATAACAGCAATAGATACAAAAAAGCTTATAGATGCC
>JASEGW010000086.1 GCA_030017825.1 bacterium
GGAATTATAGCATTTTTGTAAAATAACTGATTTATTTCGCAGTAAGTCTATTAAAGTAACTTCTCCTGCTATCGAGGGCAAAGCTAATAAAACTTTAATAAATTATTTATCTAAAAAAGTTGGTCTTCCCAAGTCTTCCATTAGAATTATTAAAGGGGAGCATTCTTCAAAGAAAATATTAGAGATAGATATTGTAGAAAAAGATAAACTAAGAATAGTAGAAGGTCTCTTAAAGCTAAATAGCATAATTGAGAACAATAACTAGTAAAATAGTTCTATTTTGCTAAAAATTTTGCTAAAATTTGAAATTGTGAATTTCTATTAAAGGATATTTAGATGGATTATAGAGATACTTTAAATTTACCTAAAACTGATTTTAAAATGAAAGCAAATCTTCCCAACAAAGAACCAGAAATAGAAAAATATTGGGAAGATAGTAACATTTATCAAAAAATAAGAGATATTTCAAAAGGCAGAACAAAATACATTTTACATGATGGGCCTCCATATGCTAATGGAGATATCCATATGGGACATGCTTTAAATAAGATATTAAAAGATATTATTGTAAAATATAAATCTATGTCCGGATACGATACTCCCTATATACCTGGATGGGATTGCCATGGCTTGCCTATCGAATATAAAGTTATGCAGGACTTAACCAAAGAAAGAGACTTAACTCCAGAAAAAATAAGACAAAAATGCAAAGATTATGCTCATAAATATATCAACATACAAAGAAAGCAATTTAAAAGATTAGGAATTTTAGGCGACTGGCAAAAGCCTTACTTAACTCTTGACAATGACTATTGTGCCATGGTTATAGAAGTATTCGGAAAAATTGTTGAAGAAGGGTATGTTTACAAAGGAATTAAACCTGTTTATTGGTGCTCTGATTGCAAAACAGCTTTAGCTGAAGCTGAAGTAGAATATAGAGAAAAGAATTCTCCGTCAATATTTGTTAGGTTTCCTATGCAAAACAAAGGAGAAGTATTTAAGAATATTACCCAACCTCTTTACGTTATTATATGGACTACTACTCCTTGGACATTGTTGGCAAATGTAGCTATTGCTTTACATCCAGAATATAGTTATGTTACAATTTTAATGACTAAAAATGGGCATAAATGTGCCTATATTTTGGCAGAGGAGAGGCTCCCTGAAATACTAAATACTCTAAGAATAGATGATTATAAAATAATACAAAGAAATAAAGGGAAAGATTTGGAAGGTCTATCTTGTGTTCATCCTTTTATAGAGAGAGAATCTAAATTAGTATTAGCAAATTATGTAACTTTAGAAGAAGGTAGTGGTTGTGTTCACACAGCGCCTGGGCATGGATTGGAGGATTATGAAACGGGAGTTAAATACCAATTGCCCATTATTTCACCCGTAGATGACGAGGGTAAATTTACTTCTGAAGCTTTTGAATTTAAAGGACTTGGAGTATTTAAGGCTAATAAGGAAATTTGTCAGAAACTAAAAGATTTGGAACATCTTTTGCATTACAATACTATTACTCACTCTTATCCTCACTGTTGGCGTTGTAAAAATCCCGTAATTTTTAGAGCTACTAAACAGTGGTTTATAAGCATGGAAATAAAAAAGCTAAAGGAAAGAGTTTTGAAGGCTACTGAACAAGTAAATTGGATTCCCGAATGGGGCAAAAATAGGTTTTATGGAATGGTAGAAAATCGAGGAGAGTGGTGCATATCTCGTCAAAGAAGTTGGGGAGTGCCTATTCCGGTTTTTTATTGCAAAGACTGTCAAAACTATATTTTATCTGCAGAAAAGATTTATAAGGTTAGGGATATTGTAAATGAGGAAGGAATAGAGGTTTGGTTTGAAAAAGATGCGTATTATTTTTTACCAAAAGGAGAAAAATGTTCTGATTGCGGAAGTACCAATATAGACAAGGAAAATGATATTATAGATGTATGGTTTGAATCAGGAGTAAGCCATGAGGCAGTTTTGCGCAAAAGGGATAATCTTTCTTGGCCTGCTGATATGTATTTAGAAGGAAGCGATCAGCATAGAGGTTGGTTTCAATCTTCCATGTTAACTGCAATTAGCACTTGTAATGTTCCACCTTATAAGGCAGTTTTGACTCATGGTTTTATGTTAGATTCTTCAGGCAAAGCTATGAGTAAATCTTTAGGTAATGTTATTTCTCCTCAAGAAATTACTTCAACATATGGAGCAGATATCTTGAGACTTTGGGTATGTTCTTTAGATTATAGAGGAGATGTTAGCTTAGGAAAAGAAAACTTAGAAAGAATGGTAGAAGCGTATCGAAAAATAAGAAATACGTGTAGATTTATTTTAGGGAATATTTATGATTTTAATCCTGATATGGATAGCGTGTCCTACAATAAACTGTTAAGCATTGACCGTTGGATTCTTTCTAAGCTTCAAGTATTAATTGAGAAAACAACTAGTTCTTTTAAGGATTTTGAATTTTATAATTTTTATCATTTGTTAAATAATTTTTGTGTAGTTACTTTAAGTTCTTTTTATTTTGATATTATAAAAGATCGACTATATACATATTCTAAAGAATCTATGGAAAGAAGAGCTGCCCAAACTTGTATACATAAAATATTAATAGTTTTAGTTAAACTAATGGCCCCTATTCTAAGTTTCACATCTGAAGAAATATGGAAATGCCTACTTTATAGTAAAGCAAAAAAAGAGAGCGTTCACTTAACTTCTTGGCCGAAAATACAAGAAGAATATAAAGATACAAAGATAGAAGAAGAATACGAGAATCTTCTTTTATTAAGAGAAGAGGTTTTAAAAAAAATAGAAGAAATTAGAGCCAAGGGAATAATAGGTCATTCTTTAGAAGTAAGTGTACATATCAATTTATCTTTATCAAATAAAGAGTTATTAAAAAAATATGAGAAAGAATTAGAAGCATTATTCATTGTATCTAAAGTTCAATTATATGATTCTTTAAAAGAAGAGATAGGAATAAAAGTTGAGAAAATAAAAGGGAATAAGTGTGAACGTTGTTGGAACTATAAAGAATCAGTTGGAGATAATAAAGAAATGCCAAATCTTTGCAAAAGATGTATTGATGTTGTAAAAGAATTTACATTTTTAAAGAAAGGAGGAATATGAAGATGGAGGCAAAACAAATCGAGGTGTGCAAAAAGAAGCTTTTAGAACTAAGGTCTGAACATATAAAAGA
Source organism: bacterium (assembly GCA_030017825.1). Classification (GTDB taxonomy): domain Bacteria; phylum UBA9089; class JAHJRX01; order JAHJRX01; family JAHJRX01; genus JASEGW01. The sequence continues at coordinate 3,197 of JASEGW010000086.1, forward strand.
AATGCAAATAATGGAGCAAGACAATTTGCGTAATTCTATGCAAAGTGTATCGGGAAATTTATCAGCATATTCCCAACACATGGCTGAAACTGCTGCAGATAGCTTTGAACGAGAAAAAAATATAGGATTATTGAGCACTGTAAATAGTATGATAAAAGAAATTAATGATGCTCTTTGTAAAATAAATAATAACTCTTATGGTATTTGCGAAATTTGCAACCAAGAAATCTCTTTTATTCGATTAGAAGCTATACCTTATGCGCGACATTGTATAAATTGCAAAAGAAACATGGAGAAGAAATAATAATAATATGTTTTCAGAGGATCCTAAAAGCAAGAAAAAAACCGCTATTTTTTATTTATCTTGCTTGTTGGTCATATTTTTAGATCAATTAAGTAAATATTTTATACGATACACATTCCAACTAGGAGATGGAGTATGTATTGTTAAAAATATTTTTTCCATCTGCTATATTAAGAATCAAGGAATTGCTTTTGGGTTGTTAGCAAATTTTAAAGAAATATTTATTTATGTGAATATTGTCTTAGTAATTATTTTTATTTTTATCTATCAAAAAATAAAAAGACAAATGAATCAGATTATAATAAGTTTAATATTTGGATTAATTATAGGAGGAGCAATCAGCAATATTATGGACCGTATTCTATTTAATGGAGTTGTAGACTTTTTAGATATAGGCTGGAAAAAAATTAGATGGCCTGCTTTTAATCTTGCTGATATGTCCATCTGCACAGGAATGGTTCTTCTATGTTTCTTTATTCTTAGAGAAGATAAAGAAAAGAAAATTTCTTAAAGCGAAAAAGAATTATGTATCCAATCTTACTCTCTATTGGTTTTATAAAAATTTATTCATACGGAATGTTTCTTGCTATAGCTTTTATTATAGGGTTAAACTATTTAAGAAAAAAGGCTTTAGTCGAAGGTATAAACTCTCACCAAATGATGGATTTGGGATTATATATTCTAATTTCAGCTATAATCGGTTCACGAGCTTTATATATAATGTGCAATTACCAGTATTACCTAAAAAACCCTCTGGAGATAATTTTACTTACTAAAGGAGGATTGATATTTTACGGAGGGTTAATTTTAGCACTTTTAGTAGGCATTGTATTTATAAAGAAAAAAGGTTTACCTTTATGGAAAATAATGGATTTAGTAGCATCTTCCTTAGTTTTAGGGCAAAGTATTGGAAGAATAGGTTGTTTTTTATCTGGATGTTGTTATGGAAAACCTACCCAAATGCTTTTGGGAATAAAGTTTTCTACGTATAGTGTAGCTTATTGCCATTTTGGAGATAACTCGTTACACCCCACCCAAATATACGACTCTATAGCATCTTTATTAATTTTTATTATTTTAAACTGGAAACTTAAATATAGGTCTTTTGCAGGAGAAGTGCTTGTCTGGTACTTAGTTTTATATCCAGTGGCTAGGTTTGTTATAGAGCTTTTTAGGGGAGATAATCCTGCTTTTATTTTTTCTCTTACTATGTCTCAAATCATTAGCATATTGCTTCTACTTCTTAGCATTTTTTTATGGCTAAAGCTTAGAAAAAATCCTCTAAAAACCTCAAGTAAGGGCAATTGATGAGCAAGATTAAAAAAAACTTACTCATAGGTATACTTGTATTAATATTCATATTTCCTAATCATATATGGGCAAAAGAGAACAAAGAAAATGAAGATATTAAAGAGTCTAAATGGCGTAGATTTGAAATATTATTCAGCATATCTTTACCTTTTACTTCTATTATAAGTTATTTATTGGTTAGTAGCATTGACGCTGCTTTTAGCAAAGGAAAAATGTTTTCCGTAAGGAAAAAACATCATTCTTCAGTCTTGGCAATCTCCATAGCTTTGTCAAGCTTAATTGCTATTAAGGGTCTTAAAGAAAGTTCTAAACCTCAAGAAATGGAAAAATAAGATAAGGTGAACTTAATAGTTTTATCAGAAGAATCCGATCAAAGATTAGATAAATTTCTTCTTTTCCATCTACCTTCCTCTATTTCACGCTCTTATCTTCAGAAAATTGTTAAAGATGGATGCGTAAAAGCTAATAATCTTCCCGCAAAACCAAGCTATAAAGTTAGAGAAGGGGACTGTATTTTTATTGAACTTCCAGAAAGAAAAAGTTTACAAGTAAATGCAGAAAATATTACTTTAAATATAATATTTGAAGATGAGGATATTATAGTAGTAAATAAAAAAGCAGGAATGATTACCCACCCAACTTTTAATATACTAAATAACACTTTAATAAATGCTTTACTTTTTCATTGTGGAAAGTTGTCTCATATAGGTGCACCAATGCGACCCGGCATAGTGCATCGATTAGATAAAAATACTTCTGGAGTTATAGTAGTGGCTAAAAACGATCAAAGCTATCTTTCCTTAGTAGGCCAAATTCAAGAAAGAACTATGGAAAAAAGATATAAAACTATTGTTTATGGAAATATTAGAGAAGACTTTGGAAAAATAGATATGCCTATTGGAAGACATCCTCATGAAGGATTGAAAATGGCTGTCTTGGGAAGGAATTATAAAGAAGCCAAAACATCTTTTAAGGTAGTGGAACGATTTTTTCTTCCAAAATATCAATTTTCGTTACTGGAAGTAAAATTAGAAAGTGGTCGTACTCATCAAATTAGAGTTCATTTGAGCCATATTAAACACCCACTAGTAGGAGATGAAATTTACGGTCCAAAAAGTAAATCTTCTTTTATCAATAGACAAGCTTTGCATGCTGAATATCTTAAATTATCGCATCCTAGGAATAAAAAAGAGATGGAATTTTATGCTCCTCTTCCTGAAGATATGAAGGAATTTTTAGATTATTTAAAAAGAGATAATAAAAGCTATGAGTAGAAGAACTGTAAATACTATTATTTTAATAGCTATATTTATACTATTTTCTAGACCATTATTTAGCTATACTTCTCTGTCTGTAGATATCAATGAAGAAGGCAAATCCTTTAATCACCTAAATGAAGGCTTAAACCAAGGTGAGGAGTTTTCTTACCCTAATTTTTTAGAACCAGTTATAAGTAGATTAAAGGAAGAATTGGGTCCAAAAATTATCAGGATTGATCATCTTTATGATAAATATGTAAAATATTAGATGCTGCGTCTTTAATTAGCGTATATCCTAATCCTTTCTATCCCTTAAAAAACGATAAAGCTACTTTTATAAATCTTTCTGGAAAAGAAGATACTATTATTAAATTGTATAATAGACTTACTGCAAAATAAATCAGTTACTTTACAAAAATGCTATAATTCCTTTACTGACAAGGCAATAGAGCTATTTATTAAA
>JASEGW010000087.1 GCA_030017825.1 bacterium
AGCAAAGAAATATTAATCCTTAAACTTAAAATAAAGGAACATATTCTTATGTCAAGCTCAGGTTAATTATAAATATTTTTCAAAAGTTAAAAATCAGAATTTAGAAGTCAATTTTTTATTTTTAATTTATCATTGTTCAATTTTTTTAGTGCTGAAATTACCTTATCTACAATATTATCATCTGTGAGTTTATATTTTTTAAATAAATAGTCAGGGGTACCAGGAGTAGCAAATTCATTCTGTAATCCCATGCGAACCAAAGTGATATCAAACCCTTTTTCGGCTATTATTTCTGCTATTGTCGAACCCAAACTACCAGTTATTAAGTGATTTTCAATGGTTATTATAGTTTTTACTTTTTTAGCTAGCTTTAAAATGGCAGGTTTGTCAATGGGTTTAATTGTAGATATGTGTAATAGGGTAGGGAATATTCCTTTTTTTTCTAATTTTAAAGTGGCTGTTAAAGCTTGGTTAAGCATAATTCCAGAAGTTATTATAGCTATGTCTTTTCCTTCTTGAATTTGTACTGCTTTTCCTATTTGGAATTGGTATTTCTTGGAGTCAAATATTTTAGGGACTTCTCTTCTCATCATACGAATATATACAGGTCCTTGGTGTTCAGCTATTAAAGGAATTGCTTGAGATATTTCTGTAGCATCAGCAGGATCGATTACAGTCATATTGGGTAAAGTTCGCATAAGAGCAAGATCGTCAATAGCTTGATGGGTAGGGCCAAGACGGGATGTTAGGCCAGGAATAGTTCCTACTAATTTAACATTTATATTCTGCATAGCCACTTGAATACATATTTGTTCATAAACTCGGCGAGTGATAAAGACTCCGAAACTATGTACAAATGGTATTTCTCCTTCAATAGCAAGACCTACAGCAATATTTATTTCATTAGCCTCAGCAGTACCAATATTAAAGAATCTCTCGGGAAATCTATTCTTAAATTCATCAATTTCAGTAGAATTGCCAAGATCTGCTCCTAAAACTACTATTCTTGGGTTTGATTTTCCAAGAGTTGTTAATATTTTTTTATAAGGTGCAAAATCTTGTTCTATTTTATTTAATAAAAATTTATTCTTCGCCATCCCAATCACCAAAGAGCTCATATTCTGCTTTACTTTTTAGCTTTTTATCTAATCTTGTATAATGAAAATCTATATTTCCTTCCATGAAAGATATACCTTTTCCTCTTATGGTGTTTCCAATTAAGATACTTGGTCCTATTCTCTTTAAGTCAAATTCATCTAAATTATGGACAATTTCACTCATGTTATTGCCATCTATCTCTTTAACTTCCCAACCAAAGGCTTGATATTTCTCAGCAATAGATTCCATATTCATAACATCTTTGGTGGGACCATCTACCTGGAAACCATTTTTATCAATTAAAGCAATAATATTATCAAGTTTAAAATGGGCAGCAGAAGCAGCTGCTTCCCATATTTGGCCCTCACCTTGCTCCCCATCACTCATCATTACAAAGATGCGATGCTCTTTCTTTCTTAACTTAGCATGAAGAGCCATTCCTACGCCTACTGAAAGTACTTGTCCCAAAGAGCCTCCACTAATTTCAATTCCAGGTAAAGTTTCTCGATGGGATATTAACTCAACTGGAGAGCCATTTTCTTTAAAAGTATACAAAAGATTAGGATCAAAATAACCTAAATCAGCAAGGATAACATAGAGTGGTAGAGCGTAATGTCCTGGAGAAAGAAGAAAACGGTCTCTTCTGCTCCATTTGGGTTGATGGAATTGACAATTTATATAACGATGAAACAGAGCAGTCATCATATCAATACAAGACAAAGCTTGAGCAAGGTAAGCTCCACCTGTTTTATAAGTGATATCAATTAATTTTTTTCTATATTCTTGGGCTTTAATATTGAGTTCTTCTATAGAGATGTTTTTCATTATCTATTTAACTTGATTATTATAGGAACTTGCTTTATAATTCCTTTAAATTTAGCATATTTTATATTAAACTTGGGTTTTTATTAACGAATTTATATAAGATAGATATTTAAAGCCAGGTTGGTATTGGGAATGGTTTAGAGTCAATTTTCTAAGACAAGTTTGTGCAGCAGAGTAATTTTTTTGTTCTATATAAATATTGACTAGGCTTAAATAAGCTAAAATATTTTCAGGTTTTAAATTTATAAGCTCTTCAAATTTAATAATTGCTTGTAGGTATTCTTGGTTTTTATAATAAGATTCTCCTAATAAAAACTTGGTCTTGTAATTATCAGGGATGATTCTGTCAGCTTTAGTAAGATATTCTATGGCTTTTGGGTAATTTTGCAACATTAAAAAGTTTTTTCCCAAAAAATGGTTTATTAGAAATTGTTGATTTTGTTCGTGATATTTTAATAAAGATTCATTTAAGAGCTTTATAGATTCTTTATAAGCTTGTAAGCAGAATAGTTCTAAACCATAAATCACCTCAATCTTAGCTTCTTTAAGGATACTTTTTAATCTGTTTTCCCTTTTAGGTTGATGATATAAATTAGAGTATAAACTTTCTAATTTCTTTATATTATTATTTTTATCAAATCTTGTTTTTACCTTATGTAAAGCTTTTTCTCTAAACTTATTTATTAGAGGGGAATTGTTATTGAATAACCCTATAAGGTAGTTAATGTTTTCTATTATCAGGTCATAATTCTTGGTATCTACAATAAGGCCATCTTTTTGATGATCTATAATTTCTGTCATTCCTCCTACGTTAGAAGCAATAGGAACAACTCCCATAGCCATAGCTTCAATTACTACTGTAGATAAAGCTTCACTTGAAGAAAGATTAACCAGAATATCTACTTGTGATAAAAGCCTGGGAATATTATCTTGGTAGCCTAAATATTTTATTTTATCTGTAGATGGGCCATCTTCTCCAATAATCCAGGCTTCAATATTGTTGTATTTTTTGAGTAATTGAGGAAGTATTTTATCTAATTTATAGTCCATTACTTTATCTGCTCTTCTAATTTCAGCTAAGACTATTTTAGAGAAATCATTATTTTTATGAGGAGAAGAGAAATATTGCAGGTCAATTCCATTGTAAATTACAGAACATTTATTAGGAATTGTTTGTAGGTCTTTGACTGATTGAGAGACACAAATTGAATGAGTAACCATGTCATAATTATTACTACCTTGATAAGTAATATGGACTGTTTCTAAAATGATAGGAGTATTGGCCATATTAGCAGCTAAATAAATTAAGGGATTTTCATTGACTGTATGACCATGAATTATATCAAAGTTATGAAAAAGCTTGATCAGTGAAGGTAGTTTAAAATCATCTTCAATAAAATGATAATTAAGATTATAATTTAAAACATCATTTTTTAATAAACCTTCTTTGTGAGTGATGATAAGATGGGAATCAAAATACTCTGGATTTAGGAAATGGCAATAATCAACAGCCATTTTTTCAGCTCCACCAGGAGTAAGTTTAAATGAAACATGAGCTACTTTTAACCTTTTTTTCATAATTAGCTTGCTTTCCTTTAGACACACAAAAACAGCATTTAGCTTAAAATTAAAGATAGCTATGGATTAACATGAAAGAATGTTGATAATAAAAATGTTTAAAAATCTGTAAATATCTGTTCCATCTGTAGTTTAGAATGACTTGATATTAAATTGGAAGGTTAGTTAACACCTCATAATTTTATCCTTATACATAATTTATCTTTATAAATAATAACAGTCAAATTCTTTGGCAATTATTACTTCTTTAGAATAACTTTTCCTTATTTCATTTAGAGCAGTATTTATATTATCAAGTAAAGATTGATCATAATGGATTAAGATTAATTTATCTACCTGACAGTTGTTGGCAATTTGGCCCACTTCTAAGGCAGATGTATGTGTTTCTAATGTAAAATCTATAGAACCTTGGGGACACATAGTTTCGTGGATTAACATATTAGTACTTTGGGCTAAATTAGAAACAGAGGCACAAGGACCAGTATCTCCAGAATATACTAATGTTTTATTATTATTTTTATAGATGAACTTTAAAGCAAAAGAAGGGGTGCTATGACACGCTGGAGAAGAGATAATGGAAATTTCTGAATTATCGAAGAATAAATTATTTTCCTTTTCAAGAATTACTTGATAATTAATCTTGAATTGAGATAGGTATTTATCAAGTTGATGTAATTCGATTAAATTTTTAATTATTTCTAAGGTGCTAAGATTTGCAAAGATATTTATATCTTTTTTTCTTTTCCCAAGCCAAAAATTATGGATTAAAGAAGGTAACCCATAAATATGATCTACATGGGCATGGGTAATAATAATGTTATTAATGCTACTAAGGTTAATGCCTGCTTTTAATAATTTGTAAGTAGGACTTCCAGCACAATCAATTAAAATAGTTTCATTTCTATAGGTTATAGCTAAGTATGTATTATCAATTTCACTGCTAGATAGAGCAGAAGATGTACCTAAGATAATAACTTTGAGCATATAACTTATTCTTTAAATTTGTTAAAATGGAATACATCTAACAATATGCAAAATTCAGCTTTTTCTGATTTTTTATTATTGTGACTAATTTTCCAATAGTCTCCAAAATTAGCATATCCCATAGCTAAGCCAAGATTCCAATACTCAGAAAGATTGTATCTTAAGCCTAATAATATACCATCATTTCCTTCTACAACAATTTTAAGCTTATTTGTTAGATTAAAATCTGCGCCTATAAATCCCCAATAAGGAAGTATTTTTAGTCCTGCATGAATATTAAAGGTGTCAACATTTGAAGTAAGTACGCCATATAAACCTGGCGTAGAAGATTTAAAAGGAGTTATAGCCCAACTGCCCAGAGAACTAACACCTATTGCAGGAACAAAACCCCAGAGTTTTTTAGGAATTTGCCATTTAAAACCGTGAAGTCCAATTTCTATATTATGACCCATTCCCATATCTGCATGTGGAAACCCTACTCTATAAGCATTTTCATCTAAAACGAAAGCAGTAGGAGTAGAAAATAACCAGGAAGGTTTTGTAATTATTGAAAAAAATTCTCTTTGAGAAACTGCTAATTCTTTCTTCTTTCTATAGTGCTTTTCATAAAGCTTTTTTGGAAGTTCTCTTCTAATAGGGCGTTTAGAATAATGTTTTTTAGCAGGACAAGTTTTTAAATGTCTTTTTGATTCATATTGTTTTTGACAACAAGTTTTGTCTTCTTTCGATTCAGGATATTTGTAGTGGTAAGCTTTATCTTCTTCTGGTTCATAATATTTTTGATAGTAAGCCTTGTCTTCATCTGGTTCATAATACTTTTGGTAACGAGTTTTATTTTTATCTTCTTCTGGTTCGAAATATTCATAGGAATAAATATCATCCATGGGTATGTGGTCATATTTTACATCTTCTTCTCCATAATCCTTCATAAAATCTCTTTTGTAATCTTCTTCAAAAGGATAGTCTTTTTTAATTCTATAACTTTTTATTATCTGTTCTTTATCATCTTCTTTTTCTTTTTTTCTTCTTTCTTCTTTTCTTTTCTTTCTTTTGAGCTTTAGAGCTTTTCTTTTATGTGGTTTTTCTTCTTTAGAATAATAACGTTCTTCTTCAAGGTATTCATCTTCAGATAATGCTTCATCTGGCATATTAAGTTCTTCTATATTTACTTCATCGCTTTCATAAAGTCGAAAACCATAATCCTTTAATTTTTGAGTATCAAAAGTTTTGTTAGTTTTATTGCTTTTTTTGAAATGCTCAAATTCTTGAGCAAAAAGAGGACAGTCGTATAGAATAAAGCTGAAAATTATAATAAGAATAGCTTTCTTTAACATATTTCCCCCCAAGAGATGCATAATATATTTTGTAATTATAACAAAAATAGTATGATATGCCAATAAAAAACAACAATGTCATTCAAATTATTTAAAATTTAAAATTATAATAAAGATTTTCTTTTTTAGATTTTCGATTTGTTTTAAATGAAGCTTGTGCGGGGTGATGCTATTATATTTTGTTGTTAGGTGATAAATAGATAATTTATCCTCTATTTATGATCACATGGGTCTATTTTATATAGCAAATGTGTGTAGTTTTATCTAATAATTCTTTTTTATTAACTATAATGACAATAAATCCAGCCACTGCATTTCAATAAGATTTAAAAGCCTCTTTCGAGTTTTAAGTGGGTAAGTAATGTTTATTGAATTGAGAGAAATTAAGATTACCCGTTACTAAAAAAGCGATGATTTTAAAAAAACGTATATTGCGAAAGCCCCTGGCTTTAGCTTTGGCGGCTTGAATCAGAGAATTTAAACCTTCAAGCAACCCATTATTAATAAGAGATTTTTTCCATTGAAGGATGCCATCCCAATGATCTTTGATGGTGTAAGCAGCTTGCTTAATTGCTTCAATGCGGCTATGAGTAGCCCAAAAATACCATTTTTTTAATAATAGACTTACTGCGAAATAAATCAGTTATTTTACAAAAATGCTATAATTCCT
>JASEGW010000088.1:0-1191 GCA_030017825.1 bacterium
GGACAGTATAATAGAAAATTGCTTTTATATTAAGTTATTTATTGGATTGCATATAAGTTAAATTTTTCTTGACAAAAGCTATTTGTATGTATAGTTTAAAGATAATAAAATACGGATATAAGAATAGGCAATAGGATAATGATAATTAGAAAAAAATTTACAAGAATTATTACAAACTGTTTTATTGTATTTTCCATGTTATTGATGTGCTTATTTTTCTCCTATCATACTTGCATTGAGGAAATCCATCATAGCGCTTTGCACCCAAAATTTGTAAAAAATCATAAGGAAGAGCATTGCTTTTGTTATGGATGTTATTTTTCTTTAAATGATTTAGATAATGAAAGATATTTTGTAGATCTTAAACATATTTTTGTTTTAGATTATAGTTTCCTTCCTTCTTTTCTGCCATTTGCTTCTCAATTAATTTTTAAGCTACCTGCAACCAGAGCCTCTCCAAGGGTATAAGAAAAACCAATATAGCTATCTCTCTAAGTATATAATATTTATGTATAACTTATTTTGAAATAATATAGACTATTTCTTTTATTGTAAGAAGTAGTTTTTATTAGGTATGATTTCAATGTCTTAACTAAAGAGAATACTACTAAGTTTTTCTGCTAAAAACATTGTTAATAACAAAAGAATTAATATTTTGGAGGCAAATAATGAGAAAATATTTAATTATACTAATTTTACTATTCTCTACAAGTGTGTTTGCTCAAGAGATGATGACCTCTCCAGCTGCTTTATCAGGAATGCAAGGAGTGCCAGTTAATCTTCCAGATATCAGCGTTGTTGGAGATATTGTGGGCAAGATAACTGATGATAAAGGTGATGAAGATCGTAATACTATTCGTATTAGAGAAATAGAGCTTGCTCTACAAGGATTTATTTACCCTCAAATGCGAGCAGATATATTTTTAGCTATGCATCGTCATGATGATCATGTAGAAGCGGAGATTTGCGAAGCTTATGTCAGTTTTTTAAAAGTGCTAAAAGATTTAAGCATACAAGTTGGTAAACATCATATTAATTTTGGTAAGATAAATAGAGTGCATCAGCATCACAGGCTATATACTGACCAGCCTCAAATTATTACTAATTTCTTTGGTGACCATGGATTGGTGGGAGAAGGTATAAATTTAAGCTATCTATTGCCAATGCCTTTCTTTGCTCAGCTTGATATTG
>JASEGW010000088.1:1289-6355 GCA_030017825.1 bacterium
CTTTGGCTTAAGAGATAATGTTTATACAGGAAGGTTATGGCTTTCTTTTCCTACTTCAAATAAATCTGAGCTAGAAGTTGGAATAAGTGGAGCCAAAGGCAAGGGCGTTCATTATAAAAAACATTTAGATAGAGCAGAGGTTTATGGAGTTGACCTAACTTATAAACTTTGGCCTTCTTCGTATACCCGCTTTCTCCTTCAAGGGGAATGGTTACATCTAACTCGAGAAGTTCCTGTTGGAACATTAAAAAGAGATGGTTTTTATGCTTTGTTAAATTATAAATTTAATAGATACTGGAATGTAGGGTTAAGATATGATTATGCAGAAAGTGCCTGGCCTCCAATTGACAAAATCAATGATGAAGCTTCAACTTCTCTTATCATTTCCAGAAGCCTAACCGAAACTACTGGAATGCGAGCTCAATATAAAAATAATAGTGGTTCCAAAGAAGATGAAGCTTATCTTCAGATTACTTTTGGAATTGGGCCTCATAGTCATCAGTTAGAATAATGGTAGGTATTAGATAGTAAAATTTGGTGCTCTAACATATAGGCTATGGCCGTGGTTTATAGACTATAGACAAAAAAGTTATGATAATTTTGGGAGATATTTTCATGAAGAAAATATTTGTAACTATTAGAATTATAGTAATACTAGCAATGTGTTTAACAAATATAGCTTCTGCAGCCAAAGAAATAAATATAGTAACTACTACCACAGATCTTATGGACTTAGTAAAGATGGTAGGAGGGAAAAGAGTTAAGGTGGTAAGTTTATCTCATGGCGATCAAAGTGGGTGTGCTGGAGTGGAACCAAGGCCCAGCATGGTAATTTATCTAAGAAGCGCAGATATGTTAGTAAGAATTGGTATGGATTATGATCACTGGGCTGATAGCTTAATTGATGCTTCAAGAAATTCTAAGATTGTTTATGGAGCTAATGGCTATGTTGATGTTTCTGTAGGGATTAATAGACTGGAGGTTCCTAAAGGGAAAGTAGATGCTAGTATGGGGCATATTCATCTTTATGGCAATCCCCACTACTGGCTTGACCCCCATAATGCAAAAGTTATTACCAAAAACATTTACGAAGGACTTTGTCGCATATCTCCAAAAAACTCTAATTGTTTTAAGGAAAATAGAGATGAATTTCTCTTAAAAATAGATATGGCTATCCAAGAATGGTCAAAGAAACTTAAAATATTTCAAGGTAAAAAATTTGTTTCCTACCATACATCTTGGGTCTATTTTGCTAAGTGTTTTGGATTAAATATAGTAGGCACTTTGGAGCCAAAGTCAGGCATCCCTCCTTCTCCTGCCCATCTTAGAGGTCTTATTAAGATGATGAAGAAAGAAGGGATTAGTATGATTCTACACGAAAACTACTATCCTCAAAGAACAACAGAGATGGTTTCTAAGGAAACAGGAGCAAAGATTCTTATTCTTCCTGTTTCAGTAGGTGGATTAAATGGAAAAATAGAAGATTACTTCTCCCTTTTCAACTATATAGTTAATAAAATTACCGAAAAAGAGAGTAAAAATTGTGAATAAACCGCTTATTGGATTTAAAGAAGTTACTCTTGGCTATAGTCATAAGGTAATTTTGTCTAATTTAAACTTTAGTATTTATGAAAAAGATTTTATAGGAGTGGTAGGTCCTAATGGAGTAGGCAAAACTACCCTCTTTCGGGGAATCCTTAACTTGTTAAAACCTTTAAAAGGAAATATTTTCTATCAATCAAAGATAAGATATGGTTATGTTCCTCAAGTAGATACTATTGATGAAATCTTTCCTCTTACGGTTTATGAAATTGTCTTAATGGGAAGATACTCTCAAATCTCTCTTTTTGGAAAACCAAAATCAATAGATAAAGAAAAAGTGTTTTCTGTGTTAGAGCAGCTAAAAATAAAGCCTTTAGCCCATAAAATCTATAGAGAGCTATCAGGCGGGCTAAGACAACGAGTCTTAATTGCCCGAGCTTTAGTCTGCGATCCCAATATACTTATTCTTGATGAACCTACCAATAATTTAGATTTACCTAGCGAAAAAGCCATCATGGATTTAATAAAAGAATTGCACGTTCAGAAAAATATTACTGTAGTAATGGCTTCTCATCTATTAAATGTTGTGGTAAATTATGTGAAGAAAATTGCTTTTGTTGATTCTAGTGAATTTAAAATTCAAGATTTATCTTTTGCTCTAACAGGAGAGAATTTAAGTAAAGCCTACCATATAAAGACAAAAGTTGAAAATGTTAATGGTAGAAAAATAGTTATAGCCCAATAAAAGAATTTGACATAGATGTAAAATCTAAGCTTAATACTTTGAGCACTAAATGAGATTAAAAATATGTTTTTATGACAGACTCAGATAGCAGTTTAATTATAGTAAAAGAGTGCTAAAAACTAAAGACAAAAGACTGTGGACCAGTTTGTCTATTGTCTTTTTCTGAATAGGTAATAAATAATGTTAGAATTATTTCAAATACCATTTATGCAAAAAGCCTTGTTGGTAAGTGTTGTAACTGGAGGATTTTTCTCTTTTTTAGGAGTTTATATTGTCTTACGCCGCATTGTCTTTGTAGGAATTGCTTTATCCCAGATTGCTGCTTGTGGCTTTGCTTTTGGTTTTCTTTTGGGGTTTAACCCTATATTTTATTCTGTAGTTTTTACCATAATAGGGGTAACTTTGTTTTCTTTTCATTCTGCTAAAAGTAAAATTTCTCGGGAGTCTTTTATTGGATTAACTTATACTGTTGCTGCATCTATAGCTATCTTATTTATTTCCAAGACAGCTCAAGGAAAAGCAAATATTTTAGACATTCTTTCTGGAAACATCCTTACGGTTACTGATCAACAAGTGAATTTTATAGCTATAGTATTTTTTATGGCCGCAATTTTACATTATCTTTTTTATAAACAATTTATTTTTTTATCATTTGATACTGAAACAGCTAAGACTTGTGGGCTAAAAACCAATTGGTGGAATTTTCTTTTTTATTTAGTTTTGGGCGTAACCATTTCAGTAAGTATAAGAATCGCTGGAGTACTTCTAAGTTTTGGTTATTTAGTGATTCCAGCCATAAGTGCTCTTATTCTTACTCAAAATATAAAAAGAGTCTTCTTTGTTGCAATAATTTGTGGGTTAACAGCCACATTTTTAGGACTATATATATCATTTGAGTTGGATCTTCCTTCAGGTCCTTCTATAATAACCATTCTTTGGATTATTTTTACTTTAGCTGTTTTAACAACAAAAGCTTTGAAGCATTTTGCATTCAAGCTAAAAATAGTAAAAGCATAAGATATAAAAGTATTGTGTTTTTTAATAGATAGGTAACTATTTAGCATAAACCTAAGTTTAAAAATTAGTATTTCTGAGCATTAATTGAAATTAGGAAAATATTTAATTTTTAAACTTCGCACTAAGGAAATATGTTGTTACATTGAACATTGCTGAATAGTTGCATAGAGTTAATATATGTTGTCTATAAAATGTAATTTTATATATTTAGCGAATCTTTTATGAAAAAAACCTTAGCAATAGTCATACTACTATTTTCTGTTTTATTGATAGCAATAGATTATGCGCCCTTAAAAGCTTTAATCTTTCCAAAGAATCTTCCAGAAAGAACTCTTTTTTTATTTACAGACCCATTAAATATAAAGAATTCAACTAAAAACATAGAGAAAGTATTAGTTAAAGTAATAGATTCAGCTGTTAAGACTATAGATGTAGCTATCTATAGTCTTAATAGAAAGAATATATTAAATGCATTCTTACGTGCCCACCAAAGAGGAGTAAATATTCGGGTAATAACAGAAACAGATGCTTATAATAATCCTCGCTATAGACCAACTTATCAAACTATGCAAAAAGCAGGTATTACTGTCAAGCTTGATTGTAATATAGACAAGTATAGGCGTTTAATGCATAATAAATTTATCATTATAGATAAACAAAGAGTTTGGACTGGGTCATGTAATTTAACTGATTCTGATATTAATGTTAATGCTAATGATGTTATTCTCATTAATTCAGAAGAGTTAGCCAAAGCTTATACTATAGAATTTGAAGAAATGTTTGTAGAGAACAGATGGGGTAATAGAAAGTATGACAATAATGAGGAGTATTTTACTGTAGCAGATAAAAAGATAGAACTATATATTTCTCCATCTGATGAAGTAGAAGAAAGAGTTATAAGAGCTATTAATTCAGCTACTTCCAGCATTCATTTAGCCATGTTTTACCTAACCAATGATTTTATATATAAGGCTCTATCAAAAGCAATAAAAAGAGGTGTTGTGGTAAAAGCTGTTTTTGATGAGAGAGGAGCAAGCGATAATTACTCTAAAGCTCTTAATTTAGTTAGAAGTAAAAATGGAGTTATTGATGCTCTTTCTGGCTTAATCCATCATAAATTTGCCATAATTGACAAAGATGGACATGATCCAATAGTTATAACAGGGTCTGCAAATTGGTCTAATGCAGGTATGAATCATAATGATGAAAATACTTTATTTATCCATGATAAGATTGCAGCTTCTCTTTATTTCAAACAGTGGTTAAAGATTTATCATGATGCTACTATAATTTATCCTCAATCTGCAAATAGCAAGCCACCTGAAGCGACTAGGGTAACTCATCATCATTATAATTGTCAGCCAGGTCATACAAGAATTGAATGGAATACATCTCAAATAGCTGCCACATCTTATAATTTGTATAAATCAAAAAAACCTGGTGGTCCTTATAAGCTTTTAGCAAATGTTTCTAAAAAAGAAGCTCAAGACTCTCCAGATTATCAAAAAAGGGGAAGAAAAAATGGCATTGGAGGCTCTTGTTACGCTCATTATAATGATTTTGATGTTACCCAAGGAGTTACATACTACTATGTGATTACAACTTTAGTTGGAGATACAGAAAGCTCTTTTTCTAATGAATATTTAGAGAAGGTAGAATAGATAGGTATTGTAGCACACTAAGGTAAAATTCGAAGCACGAAATTCGAAATCCGAAACAAATTCAAAATTCAAATCTCAAATGTTCAAAACATCATTCACTC
>JASEGW010000089.1 GCA_030017825.1 bacterium
TGAATTTTGAATTTGCCTGCCTGTGCGTGTTCGCACGCAGACAGGTTTCGGATTTAAAATATTCAGGTCAAATACCGAAAACTTATGCTTAAGTACTTAACATATTAACAGTAACTGTATAATCTATTTAAATAATTTATTTGACTTATTTAAAATTTACATATATTTTATTAAAAATATTAAAATAGTAGGAGGTGTTAACTGTGAAAGATCAAAAAATTTCTAATAATT
This sequence comes from bacterium, assembly GCA_030017825.1. Classification (GTDB taxonomy): domain Bacteria; phylum UBA9089; class JAHJRX01; order JAHJRX01; family JAHJRX01; genus JASEGW01. The sequence continues at coordinate 232 of JASEGW010000089.1, forward strand.
CTTTAATGGTTATAATAACAGGGATTGTTATAGGAATATTTGGAGCATTACTTGTAAAGTTTGGCAATCCTGGAAATATGGGCGTTTGCGTAGCTTGCTTTTTAAGAGATATCACTGGAAGTTTAGGGCTACACAGAGCATCTGTAGTGCAGTATATTCGTCCAGAAATAATAGGTTTTGTTTTAGGAGCCTTTATAGTGTCTCTATTAGCAGGAGAGTTCAAAGCCCGAGGTGGTTCTTCTTCGATAACACGTTTTTTATTAGGTGCCTTTGTAATGATTGGAGCTTTGGTCTTTTTGGGTTGTCCGGTTAGAATGCTTCTTCGACTTGGAGGAGGAGATTTAAACAGTCTGACTGCTTTAATTGGTTTTATAATTGGAATTTATATAGGGGTGCTTTTCTTAAAGAAAGGATTTACTTTGGGAAGAAGTAACCAAATCAATAAGACAAATGGCTATGTTTTGCCTTTACTTATGTTAAGTATATTTATCTTGCTTTTAGTAAAACCAAGTTTTATCTTCATTTCAGAAAAAGGGCCAGGTTCTATGCATGCTCCTATAATAATTTCCATAATAGCAGGTTTAATTATTGGTGGTTTGGCTCAAAGGTCAAGATTTTGTTTTGTTGGTGGAATAAGAGATGTAATCTTAATAAGAAGTTCTCATCTTTTAATTGGTTTTATTATTGCGCTTCTCTTGGTTTTTATTGTAAATTTGGCTTTAGGACAGTTTAGCTTAGGTTTTTCAGGTCAATTTGCTGCTCATAGTAATCATTTATGGAATCTTTTAGGAATGCTCTTGGTTGGAATTTCGGCAACCTTATTAGGGGGATGTCCTCTACGTCAACTTATCTTAACAGGAGAAGGGGATTGCGATAGTGCAGTTACTGTTTTAGGCTTTGTTGCAGGAGCTGCGGTTGCCCACAATTTTATTTTAGCGGCAAGTCCAGAAGGTGTGCCTTTAAATGGACAAATTGCTGTTATAATAGGTATTGTAATTTGCTTAGTTGTAGGATTTATAAATAGAGAAAAATAAATATTGATGGTTTATAGAAATGAATTCAAGATGTGTTATTACTTTTTACTCAACTCATCATGTTTTACAAAGCGAGAAAGCATTAAAGGAAAAATTTTTTAATATTAATCTCATTCCAGTTCCAAGAAAAATTAGCTCTAATTGTGGAATATCTTTAGAAATTGAGTGTACGGATAAAGATGAGATCTTAAAAGTATTAAAAGACAACAATATTGAAATAGAAAGTGTGCATGAATTGGAAGGATAATAAAGATGGAAGATATATTTTTAACCACAATACGTCAGTTAAAAATATTTGTAGCTACCATTGAGAATAGGAATTTCTCAGATACATCTAAGAAACTTGGTCTAACTCAAGCTACTGTTGGTTTTCAGATTAGATTATTAGAAGAATATTTCAAGATTAAGCTATTTGACAGATTTCCAAGAAAACTAACTTTAACCAAGGAAGGTGAAGTGTTATATAATTATGCCCAAAAGATAATAGAGCAAATAAAGCAGTGTAAAAATGAAATAGAAGAATTATCAAACTTAGAGCAAGGAAGTTTAATTATTGGAGCAAGCACAATTCCAGGCGAATATCTTATTCCTCAAAGGATAAAACATTTTAAACAAAAGTATCCAAGAATTAGTATTAGCATAAAAATTACTGATAGTGCTGAAATAATTGAGAGCGTATTAAGCAATAAATATGATTTAGGTGTTGTGGGAAAGAAGATAAACCATAGAGACTTGGATTTTTATGAATTTGTTGAAGATGAGATTGTGTTAATTGTATATCCTAATCACAAATGGGCAAAACAAGATTGTATAAGTGTTAATGAATTAAAAAGAGAACCTTTCCTAATAAGGGAAGAAGGTTCTGGAACAAGAGCTACCATAGAAGAAAGCCTTTTGAATAATAAGGTTTCTTTAAATGATCTAAATATAGTGATGGAATTGGGGACAAGTGAAGCATTAAAGAATGCAGTTTGTGCTGGGATTGGAATTTCTCTTGTATCAAAGCATGCCATAGAAAAAGAGCTAAAATTAGGACTGTTAAAAATCATACAGGTCAAGGATTTATTTATTAAAAGACATATTTATATTGTTTGCCATAACAAAAGGACTTTTTCTAAAGCATTGGATATCTTTAGTAAAAGCTTAAGGAAGGAAGACATAGATAGATGAACAAAGAAATTGATGTTAGAGGACTTTCTTGTCCTTTACCCGTAATTAAGACTAAAAAAGCTTTAGATGAGATAAAAAAGGGAGTAATTACGGTAATTGTGGATAATATACCAGCAAAAGAAAATGTTACTCGTCTTGCTGAAAAAGAAGGGGCTACTGTGGAAGTAGAAGAGAAAGATGGAGATTTTTATCTTTTAATTGCCAAAGGAGATGTTTGTAAAATTTCAGAAGAAACTAATGAGGCAAGAGACATTGTCCTCTTGATTGATACTGATTTATTTGGAAAAGGGGAAATAGAATTAGGAAATGTTTTAATGAGAACATTTTTGCATACCTTAACCGAAGTAGAGCGAAGACCAAAGAAGATAATCTTTGTAAATAATGGAGTAAAACTTTCTACTGAAGGTTCAGATGTTTTAGAAAGCCTTAAAAAACTTGAAAATCTCGGTATAAAAATTCTTTCTTGTGGCACCTGCCTTGATTATTATGGATTAAAAGATAAACTTAAGGTAGGAATTATTACAAATATGTATGATATTGTTAGCTCTCTTACCAATGCAGAAAAAGTGATAAAGATTTAGGTGGACGAGAAAGGAGACTGGTGTCTTTCGCAGACTTCAAATCTGTTGACAATCTATAACATAATTATAGTTGTGCTGGGTTCGATTCCCAGTCCGTCCTCCAACATGTCCCCCGTCCCCATCTTGTTTAATCTATCTACTCTATGGGAACTTTTATTAGTAGCTGCTATATTTACCCTGTTTTGATACTAATTCGCCTTCTATGTAACGATGAATTATGCCAGATATTAATGTTTGATAAGGAATGCCCATCTCCATATAGATTTTTTGGCCTGAATATTTCTTTCTTTTTTAAGCCATTCATTCTTTTCTGGCTCTCATTCGTATCTCATGATTTAATTGCACATCATTTGTCTGCACAAACCAAGGTGCATTTTAATTATTTTTGCATGAAAAGAGAGGAAAGAGAGAGGAATGATGAAAGTATTTATTCTTCTTCTACCTCAACTCCGATTTGTCGGAAAAACTCTTTTACTTTATCTTCATAATCCTGTTCTGAAATGGAGCCGTCGCTTGCTGTGATTTCCATCTTTATGGTTTCAAATTCTCTTTGTAGTAAATTTACCAGCCCCATAATATTGGACGCTTTGCCCTTTGGTAATTTAAATCTTAATCCTACCCTATCCTTGGTTTTTTTTGGGAAATATTCAGGTCTTTCTTCTTTAATCTCACTCTTTTTAGTTATCTGCTCACTTTTACTTGGCTCAGTGTCTACTTTACCAGAACCTTTTTCATCCTCTTTTTTGGCCTCTTTTTGCTCCTGGCAAACTGCTTCACTTATAATAACTTCACTTTCAGAAAAGCTTATGGAAGGTTCTTCTTTAAAATAACGGCAGATGGGATTATCGCCTTCTATCTCCCCTAATCCAAAAACACCTATACATACACCTTTGGCAATTCCCTGCTCTAAAACACTTTTATTTATCAACCTTGTCTCTCCAGGAGTTTTGAAGGTTGATTGATATAATTGTTCTGTAGAAACATACTTTCTTATAGATAAATATTTTTCTTTTAGAAACAACGGTTCAATTCGCTCTAATATCTCTCCTTCAGAACGTAATTTCTCATACACCTTTTGATCTAGTCCTTGATTTTCTCCATAAGTAGGTATTCCTAAATCAATATCCTTAAGACCTTTCTTTCCAGAAAAAGTGATCATACGATAAAGCCTTCTTATAGATTCCCTTAAATCCCCCTCAGCTTTTTTTATCTCTTTATTGACATCTCTTTTCTGGTCTTCAGAAAGATTAAGATTCTTATCTTTTGCTATGTTCTCATAAGCTATTTTCCGCTTAGTATTATTTGTGAAACTTACTCTTTCAGATTCTAAGGGATAGAGAAAAAACAGAGTATTTGGGCGAGCTCTTTTAGTCTGGCCTTTTGATTTTAGAATATTATCTATCAATTCCTTATCTTCTCTTCTTAAGATTACAACTTTAAGGTCTTCGGAGTCTTCGATATTGGCATTATTTTCTTCCCAAATAATAATCTTTAGCCTTCCTCCTTTGAGACTATTTTTTAAAAGAGATCGCTCTATATCAATAATCTCTCTTTCAGAAACATTTTCCATATGGTTAAGTAAGAGGTGATTTAGATTTGGCTGATTGCTAAAAAAGTATTTCTCTCCAATGCACTGCAGGTAAAATAACTTACTCTTTAGCTGGTCTGCAGCTTCAGCTATTACGCTAGCTGGATTTTCACAAGTAGTAGCAGAACGCTTAATTGCTCCTAAATTAACCCCTCTTTTTTGCCCTCCAGAAAAAGAATAAAGAAATATGGTGGTTGCTGCGCGACTTCCTAAACCAAGTCCCTGATAAGCACTGCCTAAAGATACATCTACCTTCTTAGAACCTGCTTCAACATCAGTAACATCTGCCGCCACAATACCATTGTATTGAGAGCCAATATGTCTTATTAGCTCTTGACGAATTTCTTGATTATTTAAATTAAAATCCGCTAAACTTATATAGGGACAAGCTTTTTCTTTTAAAGAATGAATAACTAAGGAAAGAAGCCTTAGCACACCCCTGGTTCTCTGGAAAGTGATAAAACTTCCCCAACGGTGATAAAGCACATCTACTACCTCAGGCATAAAAGGATAGGAATCAAGAAACCTATCCCGGTATTCACTTGTAAGTAGCTCTGCTGGAAGTATCCCTTCTTTTTCCCCATATTCCATAAATTTAGTTACAACTTCCTTTACGCTATCTACATTAATGCCAGCAAAAAGTCTCCTTCTTATTATCTTAGTTATTTCACCTTCCGCAACCGGTGTTTTTATTATCTCTCTTCTTGCTGTTATGTTTTGAAGTTGCATCACAATCTCTTCACCTCTTTCTGTTTTATCGTAAGGGTTGCTGGGCGTAGTAGTCAAAACTAAAGAAACACCAGGCATCTCGCTTACAACATTAGTAAGAGTTTGTAAATAAGTTAAATTTAAGGTTGCTAATGACCTATTTCCTACATTCACCGTATCTGACACATTAAAATAAGGAATAAGTTCATCCATCAAAATCAAAACAGGATAATTCTTTTCTAAAAGATTTCTTATTTGTTCTCCACCAGGTGGAATTGGCGAGGCAAACTCTTTATTGCTACCTGTAAGTTGCTTTTCCATCACTCCCCAGAGAGTTTCAAATCCTTCTGCCTTATCAGCAGTCTTTAATTTTTCACCAACTATCACTACCTTATTAGCACCCCATTCTGCTGCTTTATGATACATAGCAATAAGAGCATGTGTCTTGCCTCCTCCAAAGGGAGTCTGTATCTGAATAACTGGGTCTCCCCCTTTTTTACTTAGACGCCTTTCTACAACATTAAGCAGATTATCAAGCCCTTGAGTCATATAGGTTTTCTGGAAAAAACTCTGCGCATCCTTGTATTCATCAGGACCTCTTTTCTGGGCTACTTCCCAAAGATCCGCAGCAAAAACATCCATAGTAAGCCTACCTTCTAAAATATCCTTGTGGGGAATAGCAATAGTATGGAATGCTTTCATTTAAATAAACCTCCCTTGGACTGGCTTTTCTCTTATCTCCTCTCTCAGACGCTCCCTACCGGCTAAGAAGCCGTCTAAGAGTTTTTTCTCCTTGTTTTCAATAGGCAGTGTTTCAGATATTGCCTGGGCAACGCGGTAGAATGCCTCACTCTGACCAAAGCCTGACTTCTGAAGCAAACTCACCATCTCATCTCGCTTGCTCTTCTCCCAGAGCAGGAGAACACGGTGGAGGACATCTATCAGCTCGGTAGGACAGGCGTCTTGTCTGTCACTCACAGGCTGGAAGCCTGTGCTACCAAAGCCTGTGCTACCAAAGCCTGTGCTACCAAAGCCTGTGC
>JASEGW010000008.1 GCA_030017825.1 bacterium
AAAGGAATTATAGCATTTTTGTAAAATAACTGATTTATTTCGCAGTAAGTCTAATGGAGTAATCATAACAGCATACTTATATTCTTTTATCTGTTCAGCCATATTGTATATGTATTCATCATGCTCTCCTCTAATTACCTCATCAGCATAAGCTTTGGTAGATTTATCTCCAGTTGTAGGAAGAGACCAAGCCATAACCCATACAATATTCTTTTCAGCTAATCTGTCTGCGAAATTAGGTTCACTTTCAGGATAATCTTGAGGTTTGTTTAATGTATTTGGCCACCAATTGTGCCTGTAATAAATTGCTGCCTTTTTTCTGATTTATCTTTAAAGCTCTCTATATCGGCTAGCCTTCCAGCGCTACTCATATAAAGACCAACATATACCCCGCTATCAGGTGCTTTTATCTTTTTGCTCTTCTCTAAGGCAATAACATTTGTTATATTTTGGCCATATATTATCAAAAATGTAGTTATAATTAAAAATAGTCTGAACATTTTACTTAGATTTAACTCCATTAGAATTTAGCTCCATTGCCGTTATTTGTTAAGTTATACTTTTTCAGCACACGCTCCACAGTTTTGGCAGAAATCTCAATAATACCCTCTTTTTTTAGCTCTTGGGCAATTGTGTATATATTCTTCCCATTTTTTCCTTTATTTTTTCTTTTTACAATAATTATCTCTTCTATTTCTTTGTTTATTTTGTGAGGCTTCTTGGGACCGCCCCTTCTATTCATCAATCCCACAATTCCTTCTTCTTCAAATCTCTTCTTAAAATGATAAAATCTTTCTCGGGAATAATTGTATTTTACGCATATTTCGCTTATTGATTTCCCGCTAGTAATACTTTCTCGTAGCATTTCGTATCTTATTTGAACTAAATCTTGGAGTTTAAAAAATTGCTCCTTATCTTTACTTTTTGCAATTTCTGATACCTTCCCGTTAGCCATTTTACCCTCACCTCCATATCTTGTTCAAATTATGACATGAGGTCTGTTTTTTGTCAAGTATTATTTGTCTCTTATTGTTATTTTTTTCTTGCTATATAAGGAATTATAAGATTACTTTAATATTATTCATATTGACGATAAATGGATAAAATTGTTTCATATTTCCTATCATTTTTGTCTATAATTATTTATCGACAAAAGCAATAAATAATTAATTAATACCTATTTGTAAAATCATCTCATGCTTAATAGAGTCTAATTATGACAAATAAAGAATAAAAGCTAAACCTTGCTTTCTTCTCCATTTCTCCTTTTTTGATATAAATAATAAATTTTGTGGAAAAATTGGTAGGATAGAAGCAATAACCTTGATAAGTTACTTTAAGAAAAATTGGACCATGTCAAGAGCAGTGGAAAAAGGGTAGAGGTTAGAGGATGGAGGTATCCTGCATAAGAGTATCTTTTTTTAAAAAAAGTATAACTGTTAATCGGTAATGTCAAGAATTTTGTGTAAATTCTTGACATTACCTAATGCTAAAAATATCTTGCTTTTAAATCTTCCTTATGCTATATTAATCCAAATTTTGTAATTAAGCTACAAATATTATAAGGTTTTGGAATCAAGAGTTAAAGAGAATTCTATGTGTTCCATGGTTTTTCAAATATATTTTTTGGGATTAATCCTCAAAATAAATTTGGTATTCTTATGAAAAATGGATTATTAATAACCTTAGAGGGTCCTGAAGGTTGTGGCAAAACTACTCAATGCAAATTGTTGTATGACTATTTAAAGCAGAAGAAATATTCTGTTATAAAAACAAGAGAGCCTGGAGGCACTCTACTTGGAGAAAATATTCGAAATATTTTACTAAACCCTGACTATAAGAATATTGATATTCTTTGCGAACTTTTTTTATACAATGCAGCTAGAGCTCAACTTTTAAAGGAAATAATAAAACCATCCCTAAAATCTGGAAAGATTATAATTTGCGATAGATTTTTTGATGCTACTTTAGCTTACCAGGGTTATGGTCGAGATATTCCAAAAAATATTATTTATTCTTTGGACAAAATAATTTTAAGAAAAATACTGCCTGATTTAACCATAGTATTTGATATTGATCCCGAGGATGGTCTAAAAAGAGCTCTAAAAACTAAAGACAATAAAATAGGTGACCGCTTGGAACAAGAAAGCCTTTATTTTCACCAAAAAGTCCGAGAAGGTTATTTAAGTATCGCTAAGTCTGCTCCGAAAAGAACAAAACTTATTCCAAGTAGTCAAAGTATTGAAAAAATACACAAAATAGTTTGCACTTATGTAGAAAAACTATTAGCTAAAAAAGTCAAAGAGGAGTTTGGCCTTATAAATGAAAACTAAAAAAGTTTCTGGTAGCTTTTCTCATAAAGACTCTTCTTCTGTAAAAAGGGGTTCTGAAAAAGCCTCAGTAAAAAACACTAAATTTACTCCTTTTGTAGAAGAATTAGAGTCTATAGCTATAGCAGGAAGAAAAAAACATTTAGACCAACTACTAACCTCTTTAGATCGTCAGGCAAAAATATTTATTGAAAAGCCTATTTATGAAAACTTATTAACCTACAAAGAGCTAGTTCAGACTTTTATGAAAGAAACTATAGATAAAAGCTATGAAGTTAAAGAACGGGTTAGTCGCCGTAGCCTTGAAAAACAAAAAATATACTTCATAGTTGAAAAAGTAAATAAAGACTTAGAATATTTAACAGAGAAAATACTATCAAACCATTCTGAAACTATAAATTTAATAGCAAAAATGGATGAAATTCGGGGATTGCTTTTAGATTTATACCATTAATAAATAACCTGAATTCGATTTAAATATAAGTTTAAGAATTAATATTTCTTCGCTAAATTGAAATTTTAAACTTAAAATAAAGGAACATATTCTTATGTCGAACTCAGGTTAAATAGTAAGCGGTTATCAGTTTTTAGGTATTAGCTAATATCAGAAGCTATATGTCAAAAGTCAGGGAGGTCGAAAGACAGAAGAAAGCAATGGTTTTTTATATTAAATTCAGGCTAACATAATATGACTTGGGAAAAAATAAAAGGACAAGAAAAAGCTATAGAAATTTTGCAAGCTGATATAGAAAGCAGTAGAGTTACCCATGCTTACATATTCTCTGGTATAGAAGGCATAGGTAAAGAATTAGCCGCTTTTGAGTTTATCAAAGCTTTAAATTGTGAAAACTCTTATGCAAATATTTGTTGCGAAAGTTGTACTACCTGTAATAAAATAAATAAAAAAACACATCCAGAAGTTAATATAGTTGCTCCTCAAGATAATATTATTTCTATTGACCAGATCCGAGATCTCCAAAAAGATCTGATATTAAAGCCCTTAGGCATTAAGGTAAAATGCTTTATCATAGAAGAATCTGAAAAGCTAACTTTAGAAAGTAGCAACTGCTTTTTAAAAAGCTTGGAAGAACCACCAGACAAAGTAGTTTTTATTCTTATAGCAAATAAAAAATCTTCTCTTCTGCCAACTATCACTTCTAGATGTAAAGAAATAAAATTTACTCCACTTTCTTATAATCTTCAAAAAGAGATCTTTAAAAGTTGGCAGTTGGAAGAAAATACCATAAATATTTTAATAGATTTTTGTGAAGGTAGTCCTGGAAAAGCTAAAAAATACTTAAGTTATAACATCCAATATTGGTTTACCCGTGTAACAACTTGGATATCAAAATTAAGTAAAACAAACTCGGAAGATTGCTATCAAATCTGTCAAGAATTTACGTCTATTAATAACCAAGAATTAACTTCAATAATATTAGATTTATTTATCTACTATTTTGGTCTTTGCATATTAAAGCCAGAAAATAATTCTTTTTCTTTGAATAATACTATTCTTAAAAAGCTTATTGCCTTAGTTCAACAAACCAAACAAAATATTTCTCAAAGAATAAACTTATCACTTGCTTTAGAAGTTATGCTGCTGAATATTATGGAGGCAAAATATGAACAATAATGTAGAAATTAAATTTCCTTATGAAGATAAATTTTATCCTTATTTTAATCCTGATTTAGAGTTAAAAAGAGGAGACCTCTGTATTGTGGAAACTGAAAGAGGCGTTGATTGTGCTGAAATAATATCTATCATAAACTTAGACGATAAACCCCACCCAACAAAACCTCTTTTGAAGATAATTCGAAAAATTACTCCCGAGGATTTAAAACAAATAAAAAGCAATTGTGAAGAAGCTAAAGAAATCTATAAAGTATGTTCAAAAAAAATTCAAGATCGGGATCTCCCTATGAAACTAGTTAAAGTACACCCTACTTTTGATATGAGTAAAATAAATTTCTATTTTACAGCTAGTGCAAGAATTGACTTTCGAGAGTTAGTTAGAGATTTGGCTCATATTTATAAAACTAGAATTGAGCTTCATCAAATAGGAGTTAGAGACGAAGCCAAGATATTTGGTGGATTTGGATGGTGTGGCCGAAAATTATGTTGTTCTTCTTTCCTTTCTAATTTTGATTCTGTTTCTATAAAAATGGCTAAAGAACAAAATTTAATTTTAACTCCCAGTAAAATTTCTGGAATCTGTGGACGCCTTATGTGTTGCTTGGCATATGAATACGATACATACGTCCAACTAAAAAAAGACATGCCTTCTAAAGGAGTTCTTGTAAGCACCCCCAAGGGTAAAGGTAAAATTACTTTGCAAAATCCTATTAAAAATTCAGTTTATGTAAAATTAGTAGAAAGTGAACAAGAATTAGAAATATTAATGGAAAATGTAATTATTATTAAGGAAGAGAATTTAAAACAATAAAAAGGAAAAGAATAATCATGACCTCTAATAAATTTTATATTACTACTCCTTTGTATTATGTAAATGACCTTCCTCATATTGGACATTCTTATACTAATATTGCCGTAGATACTTTGGCTCGATATAAAAAATTATCTGGATATGATGTATTTTTACTTACCGGTACTGATGAGCATGGTCAAAAAGTTGAAAGAGCAGCCTTAGACAATAACGAAAATCCTCAAGAATTAGCTGACCGAGTAGTAGTAAAATTTAAAGATTTATGGAAGTGTTTGAATATAAACTATAATTACTTTATACGCACTACAGAAAAAAAACATATTCAAGCAGTGCAAGGTTTATTTTTAAAGCTTTTTCAAAAAGGTGATATTTATTTAGGTAAATATGAAGGTTGGTATTGTACTCCTTGTGAAACCTATTTGACCGAAAAACAACTAATAGACTCTAAGAACTGTCCTTCTTGTGGCAGAACTACAGAATGGTTAGCTGAAGAAAGCTACTTTTTTAAGATGTCTAAATATGAAGATAGGCTCTTAAAGCACATTGAAGATAATCCTACTTTTATTCAACCTGAAACCAAAAAAAATGAAATCATTAACATAATAAAAAGTGGTTTAAAAGACCTCAGTATTACCCGCACTTCTTTTGAGTGGGGAGTAAGAGTGCCCCTCAACAAAGATAGCCACCATGTAATATATGTATGGTTTGACGCTCTGCTAAACTATATTACAGGCATTGGATACTTTTCAGATGAGGAAAATTTTAAAAAATATTGGCCAACTGATGTCCATATTATTGGAAAAGATATTTTAAAATTCCATGCTATAATTTGGCCTACCATCCTTATGGCAGCTGATATCGAACTACCAAAGAAAATTTTTGCTCATGGTTGGTGGACCGTTGATGGAAAAAAAATGTCTAAATCTTTAGGCAATGTAGTAGATCCTTATCAGGTTATAAATAAAGTAGGAGTTGATGTTTATAGATATTTTCTCTTAAGAGAAGTTCCTTTCGGTTTAGATGGCAATTTTTCTTATCAGTCATTAATCAATCGTTTAAATAGTGATTTAGCAAATGACTTGGGTAATTTATTTTCTCGCACTCTTACTATGGTGGAAAAATACTTTCAAGGTCTGGTGCCCAAACCTTGCAAAGAAGATGATAAAGAGCTAAGAGTATTAGCTTCAGAGGTCATCAAAAGCATAGATATAAATATGAATAATCTAAACTTTAGCCAAGCTCTTGACAATATCTGGAGTTTAATCCAATATTGCAACAAGTTCATTGATACGGAAGCTCCTTGGAAATTAGCTAAAGATCCTAAAGCTAAAGATAGATTGGCTACTGTAATTTATAATCTATTAGAAGGCTTACGTTTTATTAGCATTCTAATAAATCCCTTTATGCCTGAAACTTCAAAAAAGATGTATAAGCAATTAGGTATTGAAGTAAATGCAGAATTACAAAACCTAAAATCTATCAAGCATTGGGGAGGCATAATGCCGAATGCAAAAATTTCTAAAATGGAAAATTTATTTCCTAGAATTTAAGCCAATCATTTAGCATAAGTGCAATAATACCAACAATATAATTCTAATAAAATAATCGGAAACTATTGACAACAAGAAAATGATATGGTATAGTATAAATGGAGGGATAGGTGGATGATTAACGGAGTAAATAGTGTGCCTTTATATCCAATATTCTTTAACAATCAAGTTCCTGTGCCTGATAAAGCACCTTTTGAAGATACCGAGGAAAAAGAAAGTCTTGCTGACATTACAGATAATTTTGGTCCCAAAGAACCAAAAGAAGTTACAACAAGCTTAATTGATTCCAATGAAAATAAGCAAAAAGAACTTGAAAAAATAAAAAAAGAGACCCCTCGGGAAGTAGTAGAAGAAAAAGAAAAGAAAGAAAAAAAGGATCCCATACCTTCTTTAATGGAAATTATAGAAAGCAGATTAGAAGAAGAAAAAGAAGAAAAACCCATGGCTTATAGTGTTAAAACCATAAGAAAAGCTATGGAAATCCCTCAGCAAAGTGTAGAAATTTTACTTCGAAAATTAGGTCTATATAAAAAAATAGATCTACTAATTTGATATTTAATAAGAATACTATATACTTTATGCTAAGCAGGGTAATACCCTGCTTTTTTAATCCATTTAATGGAAATTAACAGAAATTTATCACAAGGAAAGTTTTTTAAAATTTGTTAATATAACAATAAATTTCAATAATCTCTATCAATTGTAACTTTTTCCTCATTTTGTTCTGCGATCTCTGTAGTTTAATCGCAGAATTTGGATAATTTTACAGAATACCTTTTTATGTGATTATAAAAACTCAAACGACCCACAATGGTGGGTATCCCGAGTGTAAAGTAAAATAAATAAAATTAATTAAAATTTTGCAGAAAATTCATAATAACTTTATCTTATGCTAATTGATACTCATGTTCATTTAAATGATTCTAAATATAAATTAGAGCAAGAAGAAATAATTAAAAAAGCTCTTCTTGGTAATATTTCTTATCTTATAGACATAGGATCTAATTTAACCTCCAGCAAAGCTTCTATTGACCTTTCCTGCAAATATCAAAATGTATATAGTGCTGTAGGAATTCACCCTCATGAAGCTAAGACCTTTAATGGTAAAAGCATAGACAGCTTAAAAGATCTATCAAAAAATAAAAAAGTGGTAGCTATAGGAGAAATAGGCTTAGACTATCATTATAATTTTTCTACCCCAACAGAGCAAAAAAAAGCTTTTATAGAACAAATCAAGCTGGCCTCTTCTCTAAATCTACCCCTAATTATTCATGCTCGGGAAGCTACTAAGGACATATTGCATATCTTAGAGCAACATGGCTTGTCTTTAAAAGGTGTATTTCATGCTTTTTCAGGAGATAAAGAAATCTTAAACTGGGCTATCTCTAACCAATACTATATTTCTATTTCAGGTATGGTAACTTTTAAAAATTCTAATCTCTCATCCCTTGTCAAAGAAATTCCCATGGACAAGTTTTTAATTGAAACTGATTCACCTTATTTAGCTCCCCACCCTATGAGAGGTAAAAAAAATCAACCAGCTTATTTAACTTTTATCGCTAAAAAATTAGCTGAAGTGATGCACCTTTCCTTAGAAGATATTTCGCGTATCACTACTTTAAATGCTAAACAATTATTTAATTTAGAGCCTGTAGTTTTGAAAGATACTTATACTTACAAAATTAGAAATTCTTTATATGTTAATCTAACTAACAGGTGCACCAATAACTGTTATTTTTGCATCAGAAATAAAACTTATTTCATTAAGGGCCATTATCTCAAATTAGAAAAAGAGCCTACTGTAGAAAATATCATATCTGAAATTGGAGAGGTTGAAAATTACAAAGAAATTGTTTTTTGTGGGTTAGGAGAACCATTTTTAAGATATAATACCTTAATTAAAATTGCTAAGTATTTAAAAAACAGAGGGGCAAAAATAAGAATTAACACAAATGGTCAAGCCAACTTAATCTGTAGTAAAAATATTGCTATCGAGCTTAAAGGCACAGTAGATGCTCTGTCTATTAGCTTAAATGCTTCTACTAGTGATACCTATCAAAAAATCAGTCAATGCTCAAACCATTCTGCTTTTGAGGCGATTATTGGCTTTGTAAAAGAATGTAAAAAATACATCCCTGAGATCACTTTAACTTTCTTAGAGCTTCCTACAATAAATATAGAAGAATGTAAAAAATTAGCTCAAAATTTAAGAGTAGAATTTAAGATAAGAAAATACGACGTAGTAGGATAGATATATTCTGTTTAAACTTCTTAATTTTAGCATAAAAATAAATTATATTTTTACTTTTCAATACTTAAAACTTAATTAACCTGAGTTCGACATAAGAATAAGAATACATTCCTTTAACTATGCTTATTATTAGATGCTTTTCATCTGAATTTTTTATATTTTCATAAATAAGGAGGACTTATGGCTATAGAAGCTTTATCTTGGGAAAAAGGAACTCTTATATTAATTGATCAAACCAAACTTCCTGAAGAACTTACCTACCTTTATTGTAAAAGTGTTAACGAAATAGTAGGAGCTATCAAAAGACTTTCAGTTAGAGGAGCTCCTGCCATTGGAGTGGCTGCTGCTTATGGAGTAGTAATTGGAGTTAATAGTATAAATACTGACAACCATGGCCAATTTTTTAAGGAATTAGATAAAACTATCAGCTTTTTGGCCAGTTCTCGACCCACTGCAGTTAATCTTTTTTGGGCATTAGGACAGATGAAGAATAAAGCTTATCAAGTTAAAGATAAATCTATAGGGGAAATAAAACATATTTTAGAAGAAGAGGCTATCTTTATTCATAATGACGATAAAGATAGATGTCGTAAAATTGGAGAATATGGGGCATCATTAATTAAAGATGGCTACACTATTTTAACTCATTGTAACGCTGGAGCATTAGCAACCGGGGGAATGGGAACCGCTTTAAGTGTAATTTATGTAGCTAAGGAACAAGGAAAAAGAATCTCTGTTTTTGCTGATGAAACTCGTCCTCTTCTTCAAGGTGCTCGGCTTACTACTTGGGAACTTATGCAAGATGGAATTGATGTTACCTTAATCTGTGATAATATGGCAGGCATGGTAATGAAACAAGGTAAAATTGATCTTTGCATAGTAGGTGCAGATCGTATTGCCAAAAATGGAGATACAGCTAATAAAATTGGCACTTATCAGGTGGCAATATTAGCCAAGGAACACAACATTCCTTTTTATGTAGCTGCTCCTTTTTCTACAATCGACTTTAACACTTCCAATGGTTCTGAAATTCCTATTGAGGAACGAGCTTTCGATGAGATAACTATAGGATTTGGAAAAAGAACCGCTCCTAAGGAAGTAAAAGTCTATAGTCCAGCCTTTGATGTTACTCCTTCCTCGTATATTAAAGCTATTATTACCGAAAGAGGAATTATTCGTCCTCCTTTTAAAGAGAGTCTTATTAATTTAACCTGAGTTCGACATAAGAATATGTTCCTTTATTTTAAGTTTAAAATTTCAATTTAGCGAAGAAATATTAACCCTTAAACTTATATTTAAATCGAGCTCAGGTTAATTAAGTCAAAAATAGTTGAATTATCTATAAAATTGAGTATACTCATATCCTATACGCTTTATAGTTTTGAATAGAAAATCAGCTTTAATTTCACAATTTTTAGTGTTAGAAAACTAATTATTTTTATAGATTTTGCACAATGTTTTTGATTGTTAAACTCGTAGTATTTACAATGTGTGGGTATTTGACTTTTATTTCTTATTAAATATAAATAAGAGGTAGTTATGTATGGATTAATTATGGCTGGAGGATATGGGGCAAGATTTTGGCCTTTAAGTCGAGAAATAATGCCCAAGCAGATGCTGAGAATTGCTGGAAAGAATACTATGATCCAAAATACAGTTCAGCGCATTATGCCTTTGATTCCTCTCAATCATTTGTATATCGCTACCAATGAAAAACATGCTAAAATAATTGATACTCAGCTTAAAGAAATAAACTGTGCTGAAAATAATATAAATTTTATTATTGAACCTATGGGCAAAAACACTACTCCAGCAATTGCCGTAGCTGCTATCTATATTAATGAAATTGACCCTGAATCTACTATGGTAGTTATGCCTGCAGACCATATAATTCAAAAGAAAACTAAATTTCTTAAATTACTAAAACAAGCCGAAAAATTAGCTAATCAAGGCTATCTGGTAACCTTTGGCATCAAGCCTTCCCGTCCTGAAACTGGTTATGGTTATATTAAAGCTGGTAAGAAGATTTATGAAGGATTTAAAGTAGATAAATTTACTGAAAAACCAGATTTAAAAACTGCTCAAAGATATCTGAAAAGTTCAAATTATTTCTGGAATGGAGGAATTTTTGTCTGGCAAACTAAAGCCATTCTTCAAGAAATAAAAAAGTATCTTCCTTTCTTGTATGAAAAATTAAATATTTTAAAAAATTCTCCTAATCGACTAGAAGCTCTAAAAACTTTTTATACTGAGGTGGAATCTATTTCTATTGATTATGGAGTTATGGAACGCACTGATAGGGCTGCAGTTATCCCAGCTGATATTAAGTGGAATGATGTTGGAAGTTGGTCAGCTTTAGATGAAGTCATAAAAAAAGACTCAAAAGGTAACATCATAACTGGAAATGTTATTGATATCAATAGTCAAAACTCCATAATCTATGGAGGTAGCAACTTAGTAGCTTCCATAGGTTTAAAAGATATAGTAGTAGTTAGTACTGATGATGTTATCTTAATCTGTCCTAAAAATAAATCCCAAGATGTTAAAACAATGGTAAATAAGCTCAAAGAAAGAAAAAAGGAAGAATATTTATAAGATGAATATAGAAAATAATATATTTCGAGAATACGACATTAGAGGAATTGCAAGCATAGATTTAACAGATGAAGCTGTTTTTAAGATTGGACAGGCTTATGGAACTATTGCCCAAAATAAAAAGATTATTAAAGTAGCTATTGGGCAAGATGTAAGATTAAGCTCTCCTTACATAGCAAATAATCTAATTAAAGGAATTATCTCTACAGGTTTAGATGTTATAGATTTAGGAATCTGTCCAACTCCTTTGCTATATTTTGCACTTTATCAATTAGAAATAGGCGGAGGAATTATGGTAACTGGGAGTCATAATCCTCCAGAATATAACGGATTAAAACTATGTTTAGGAAAAGATACTATTTACGGAAAAGAGATTCAAAATATAAGAAAAGTTATTGAAGAAGAAAGTTTCAGGCAAGGAAATGGAAAAGTTAGTAATTTTAATATAACCACAGAATATATTAATTACCTTCTTCATAAATTTCAAGATTTAAAAAATGATAACTATAAAATAAAAGTAGTTATTGATTGTGGTAATGGCACAGGCGGGCTTGTAGCGCCAGAGATTCTTAAGAGTTTAAACTGTGAAGTAATTGAACTTTATTCTAAGCCAGATGGCAATTTTCCCAACCATCATCCCGATCCTACTGTTCCTGAATACCTGCAAGATTTAATTAAGACTACCATGAAAGAGAAAGCAGATGCAGGTATTGCCTATGATGGTGATACAGATAGAATTGGGGTTGTTGATGAGTTAGGAAATATTATTTGGGGAGATAAGCTAATGATTATTTTTTCCCGAGAAATTCTAAAGAATAATCCAAAAGCTAAATTTATTGGCGAAGTTAAGTGTTCAGACTTAATGTATCAAGATATTCAAAATCATGGCGGAACTCCTATTATGTGGAAAACAGGACACTCTTTAATTAAGGCCAAGATGAAGGAGGAACAAGCTCTCTTAGCTGGAGAAATGAGCGGACATATGTTCTTTGCAGACCGTTACTTTGGCTTTGACGATGCTATCTACACAACTTGTAGACTAATCGAAACGCTAAAACACAATAAAAGAAAACTATCAGATCTTTTAGCTGATCTACATTCTACCTTTAGCACTCCAGAAATTAGAGTAGATTGCCCTGATCATCTAAAGTTTAAGATAGTAGAAGAAATAAAAAATAAATTTAAAGATAAATATGAAATTATTGATATAGATGGTGTAAGAATTAAGTTTTCCGACGGTTGGGGATTAATTCGTGCTTCCAATACCCAGCCCGTGTTAGTCTTAAGATTTGAAGCTACATCTAATAATCATCTTAACAAAATAAGAAATCTCATAGAAGATCGTTTATTTAAAATCATTAAAATTTATTGTTGAAAAATACTCTCTGATAAAAGCTAAAAATACTCCTATAAATAAGCTTAAGATAAAGGCTATCATTATATTAATCTTTATCTTGGGTGAAATAGGGTAAATAGGCTTTATTGGATAGTCTATAATTCTTAAATTCTCTATTCCCAAAGTCGTTATAAATTCATTCTTATTGTGTATATTAAAACTGTTTAAGTACTCTTGCCTAGCTATTTCATGCTTTCCCACTAATTCATCTATTGCTCTCTTTAACTTAACAACTTTCCCTTTTATCGTTGCTATTTTATCTTTATAGTCTTCTATTTTATTTTTAATTTTATTCTCAATAATCTTAAGTCCTTTTAAATCAATTGAGATATTTATAATCTTTTTTTCTAACTCTCTATAAATAGGATTTTCTATCTCTTTTGTGTTTATCTGTACAAGACTATTATTAGCTACTTCTTTTTCCAATATTCCATTGTTATTTTGTTTTTTAGCAACTCTCCTTTGTGTAATTTGTATGTTGCTTATTTTATCTTGTTCCTTAATTTGAATTTCAGCTTCAACAAGACTAGCTTCCTTTTCCTTTATATTAAGACAAGTAAGACTATATTTATCTTCCAAATCTTCCTTTTTCTCTATTAAATAATCCATTTCTCTTTCCAAAGATATTAACTCTGAAGTATAGCTACTATTTAATAGATTTTTTTCTGCTTCTTCTAATTCCTTTGAAGTAAATTGCAATTTCTGTTGACAGAATCCACCTATTTTTTTAGCTCCTATGTTGGCAATGTCTTTAGATAAAGCCACTACAGATTCAGCAATATCTCTTAAAATTAATACTGCTTTTTCTGGGTCCCTGAATTTAAATTTTATCTTAATTAATTGAGTTTTAGGAATTTCCTCAATTTTAATTTTTTCTTCAAAATCAAAGATATTCCATTTAAAAGGAGGAAGGTCAAGCTTATGCTTTTTAAGAATTTCGCTTAATATAGAACGGTTCTTTATTAAATTTACATGAGTGCCTACAGAATATTCAGGTTCTTTAGTTCCTTCTAAGTTTACTGGACTTAATACGTTCAGAGTGGTAGAAGCCTCGTAAGTTTTAGGTATTATTAAACTTACTATGGTAGTAATTAATGAAGCAATAACTACTAACCCTATAATACTAAAACGATATTTATAAATAACCTTTATGTAGTCCAACAAATTAATTTCTTCTTCTTGCATTTACCCTCCTTATTCTTAATAATTATTTATTTCATAGTTATTTAACCAAATAATCCACCTTGTTTTTCAGCTTAGATAACTTTTAAAAGAATAATAAAACTCTTTGGGCAGTAAATAACAAATAATTTTTGTGCTCTCAAGTATATAAGGGCATAAAATAGATTTTACTAATAAATCTTTACTTTCCCCAATGGGAAATTTCTCCATTATAATAACCACTGCTCCAGAGATCACAACTCCCTTAACAATTCCAAAAATTAAACCTCCTAAATGATCTATCCAGCCTAAGACTAAAACTCCCATTAATTTTTTAATCAAAACTCCTATAAGGCTAATAATCAAAGCAATAACTATAAATACAATAAAAAAACTTAGAATATTAGACCAAAGACTTGACTTTACATAATTGTGAATAGAAATACTTACAACGCAGTAATATCTACTAGCTACTGTTACTCCAGCTACTACTGCTATTAAAGAAAATATGCCTCGAGTTATCCCTTTCCATAGTCCCATTATAGCGCTTATGCTTAAGATTATTAAGAATGTAATATCTAGACCATTCATTAAATTTCCTTCAATGAAAATACTACTGCATATTCATCGCAATTAGGAAAATGAATACATTTAATACAATCTGACCAAATTTTATGAGGCAAACTTGACTTATCTATTTCTTTAAAACTAAGCTTTTTAAAATACTCTGGAATAAAAGTTAATGCAAATACTTTGCTAATCTTTAATTTTTTAGCACTTTTTAAGGATTCTTTAATTAACCTTTCTCCTATATGCTGACCTCTATACTCCTCTTTTACTGCTAAAGACTTAATTTCTGCCAAATCTTCCCAAACTATATAAAGGCCGCAACAGGCAATTACTTCCCCTTCTCTTTCTTCCACTAAAAAATTTCGGGTATTCTCATAAAGCTCATTTAAAGAGCGAGGAAGCATGTATTTTTTGGAGGCATAATAATTAATAATTTTTTGAATATTAGCAATATCTTTTGAATTTGCTTCTCTAATCAAAACCTTTTAACCTTTTATATTAGTAATATACTAACATACCAAAAATAAAGCATGTTGTCAATTTTAATAAGAATATTTTATCGAGTCAGTCACATTATTAAGTTATTAAGAAAATTATTAAGAAAAAACTAAAACAAGCTAAAAGTCTTCATTTAACTGCATTTCTAGCCTTTACATGTTGTTTGTAATCTCTTGAAAACTTATGCCTTCCATTGCCCAAAGAAACAAAATACAAATGATCCATAGGGGCAGGATTTACAGCTGCCTGTAACGCTTCTTTGCCAGGATTGCAAATGGGACCAGGTGGAAGACCTATCCTTAAATAAGTATTGTAAGGAGAAATAATCTTTAAATCTTTATAATAAAGCCTCCTCTTATGCTTTCCTAAAGAATAAATAACTGTAGCGCAGGAAGAAAGAGGCATTCTTCGTTTTAGTCTATTATGAAAAACAGCAGAAATCATTTCTCTCTCCTCTGGAGCCTTAGCTTCTTTTTCAATAAGAGAAGCCAAAATCACTGCTTTTCGAAAACTTAAACCTACTTTTTGTGCCCTATCTTCATAAATATCCCCTGTTACCTCATAAAAACGTTTCAACATTGTTTGAATAATATCTTCTTCTTTAAGACCTAAAGCTATTTTATAGGTATCCGGAAAAAGGTAGCCTTCTAAGCTTATACAATTCTTCTGGTCACTCTCTTTTAAAAAGGATACATCATAACAAAGATTTAAAAATCTATCTTTATCTATTAATTTCTCTTTTGCTAAAAAACCAGCAATCTTTCTAATATTATACCCTTCAGGTATGGTAAATCTATGTGAAATTACTTCCCCTTTTTGCAATTTCTCAATAATCTGGAAAGTAGTCATTTTACTATTAAATTTATATTCTCCTGATTTTAACTTATTTTCTATCCTCAACATCTTGGCTAAAACAATAAATCTTAACTTGCTGAAAATAACTTTTCTATCTTTCAGTATTTTGGCAATTTCTTTAGTATTCTTGCCTATTGGAATATTTACTTGCTGTTCTATAAAATATTTATTTTTTTTAATAGCTCTATTATCTATAAAATCACAAACATATATGGCTATAGTCTCCTTAAATATAAAAACAATACTAATAAAAATAAGAATAATTAAAACTTTTTTTTTCATCGTCTATTTTTACTTAGTGTCCTAAAACAATTAATATAAATTTAACATCAAAAACTAGTTTAAAAATAAATGTTTTTGAGTAATTTTGGGAATTTAGGAAAATATTTAGTTTTTAAAGAAATAAAAAGAAAATTTGTTTGAGGGCAGAAAACCTAAGTCTAATTTCTTCTCTTTAAGAATTAATGTTTTCGCTAAAGATTTATATTTTAAGCGAGAAAACGTTTATCTTTAAGCGTTGAGCTTGGAAAATATTATTATATTGCAACTCAGATAATTATTTTTGAACACTAAGTGTTTTTATAATCTAAGTAATTTTGAAGGATTAATATGGCTGAAAGAGTATCAATAACTTTTTTCCTCTTTTTTCTTCTAACATCTCCTTTGATTAATACTTTTTCTGCTTCCAAAGTGGTAACCCTTTCATCCCAAAAAATGGTCTCTAAATTTACCAAACTTTTCAATTCTTCTCCAAAGCTTAAGACTTTTTTAGCAGCATCTCCAATACTTCCATCCATATTCTTAGGATAACCTAAAACTATTTCTTCTGCTTGATAATTTCTAATAATACCCTCTATTGTCTTGATATCCTCTTCTATGCTTCTTCTTTCCAAAGCCCTAAGTCCAGTAGCTACTTTTTTTTCAGGATCGCTTACAGATATTCCAATTCTTCGCTCCCCTACATCCAAGCCTATTATACTCATATATATATAACCTCATTTTTCAAAATAGAATATCAAAACTTCTCAGTAATGTCAATAAAAGTTTATTTTATTCTATTTCAAACCTTGCATTTTAGAGATAAAAATAGGTATAACAAAATAAAAAAGCAAAATGAAACACCAAGTAAAAATATAATTTAGTCTTGATAAAAACCTAAATATTATGCTATATTAAAGTAATAAACCTTAAAAAGGAGTAAGCAAATGATTTTGATAACAGGATCCAATGGTATGGTGGGAAGTTACTTTAAGGAAGAATTTCAAGATGAAGAGCTTCTTTTGACAGATATTGATACATTAGACATTAGAAACTACGGTAAAGTTTTTTCTACTATTTCTAATCTAAAACCAAAATTTGTTATTAATTTAGCTGCAGAAACAGATGTAGATAAGTGTGAAACAGAAATAGATCATGCTTTTCATACTAATGTTATCGGAACTTCAAATGTAGCTTTGGCTTGTCAAGCCAACGATATTATTATGGTTCACATTAGTACTGCAGGAGTTTTTGATGGAGAAAAGCATGATTCCTATACTGAATTTGATGCTCCTAATCCTCAAAATATCTATGGTAAAACTAAATTTGAAGCTGACAAAGTCGTTATGCAAACCCTTAAAAGATACTATATTTTTCGACCAGGATGGATGATAGGAGGAAAAGAAAAGGATAAAAAATTTGTAGCAAAAATTATAAAACTTATTCAAAAAGGACAAACTAATTTAAATGTAGTTAACGATAAATTTGGTAGTCCTACTTATGCTAAAGAATTAGTAAGAGGAATAAAAGAAATTATCAAAACTGGGTATTTTGGGCTTTATCATATGACCAATAAAGGAACTTGTAGCAGATACGAAGTAGCTCAAGAAATAGTTAATTTTTTAAAGAAAGATGTCAAAATAACCCCAATTTCTTCTGCAGCATATCCTTTACCAGCTCTTAGGGTTAGGTCTGAAGCTATGAGAAATTATAAATTAGATCTTTTGGGATTAAATAATATGAGCAACTGGCAAGATGCTTTGCATGATTATTTAAGTAGTTGGATTGGAAGTTGTTAGCTAATAGCATTTACATCTACTTTAAGCTAAATATGGAGGATTTATGATCTTAGTTACCGGGGCTAAGGGTATGGTTGGAAGCTACTTAAAGGAAATTTATCCCAAAGAAGTATTAATTCTAACCGATATAGAAGAATTAAACATTTGCAACAAAGACCAAGTGTTTTCTATAATAGAAAAAACAAAACCTCAAATAGTCATTCACTTAGCTGCAGAAACTAATGTGGATAAATGTGAAATCGAAGCAGATCACGCTTATCGCATAAATGTTTTAGGTACCTATTTTATAGCTTTGGCCTGTCAAGAATATAACATAGAGATGGCTTATATTAGCACTGGTGGTGTTTTTGATGGAAATAAAATTAAACCCTATACCGAATTTGATGATCCTAATCCAGTAAGCGTATACGGTAAAACTAAATTAGAAGGTGAAATTGCCGTAATGTCCTTGCTTGATAAATTTTATATCATTAGAGCTGGTTGGATGATAGGGGGAGGAAAGAAAGATATTAAATTTGTAAGAAAAATTGTTCAATTGATGAATGAGCGAGAAGAGCTATCAGTAATTGATGATAAGTTTGGTACCATTACTTATGCTAAAGAATTAGTCTCTAATTTAAAAGAACTTCTTGAAACTAAATTCTATGGCACTTATCATATAGCCAATAGTGGAATGTGTAACCGTTATGATATTGCCTTAGAAATTGCCAATATTCTAGGTAAAAATACCAAAATTAAGCGTATCTCTTCAGCTGCTTTTCCTTTGCCAGCCCCCAGAGCCCGCTCAGAAGCTCTTAGAAACTATAAATTAGAACTTATGGGATTGAATAAAATGAGACCTTGGAAAGAAGCGCTTAAAGATTATTTAAAAGAAATATGTATTTAAAAAGTAACCCTATTTTTTTCAAATATTTTTCTACTGATAAGGCAAGGAACATTAGACCCTCTGCAAAATCAAACTAAGTTTAGGGTTATAAAAAGAACAATAATTTCTTATTTTTATCCTTATGATAGATGGAAAAAGTATAGTGAATTTGAAAATATTGTTTTTTTATTATTATGAACTTAATATCTATTGTAATTAAACTAAGTAAAATTACAAGATAGAAACTAAAAATTATTTGATTATGTTAAATTACATTAAGAAAAGAGTTTTTTATGAAAAGAAATAATTCTTTGAAGGTTTTTATGGTAATTCTTATTTTGATATTACTGTATAGTTTTGTTATAAAAATAACTCCAACAGGGACTACATATGGAGTTGATAATGGGCTAAAATTTATTCAAACTTTAAGTTTTATTGAGAAAAATTTTTCTGATTTTTCATTATTTTATCCCTGCTATGATATTGATAAAGATTATAAATATTACCCGGTTAAAAAAGATTTTTTATTAAAAAGAGGAGGAAAGCTCTATGCGGTATATCCTCCTTTTTGGATATTTATATCTGCATTATTTTTTAAAGTATTCAGCTATTTTGGATTATATTTAGTACCATTAATCTCTTCTATCTTAACAAGTTTTCTTCTGTATCTAATTTTTGAAATAATTACTGAAAGAAAGGGAGTAGGAATTGTGCTTTTGAGTGAGCTATGCACACCACTTTTCTTTTATGGTGTGTGTTTTTGGTTTTTATAGGAAAGTGGGTATAAGTCACAAAAAAAGAGGCTGTTTAAAACAGCCTCTTTTGCCATTGTTGCTCTATCTATATCTTACTATATCTTAGAAATCATAGTACTTGGTCGTCTTGTCTAAGGCTACATGACCACAATCAATTCTTACCTTTCCAGTGCTTCTGTCATACCACCAACCACCTTTGTCTCCGTAAGAAGAAGAAACACTGTTGGTATCTTTATGCAAACCTTTTCTTAGTTTTACCTTTGGTATTTCATCTATATACGTGGGTAGAAAAGCAGGATAGTTAATGCCCCCAGAATTGTAAGTACCATTGTCTAAAGCATAGGGATATCTTCCTTCATTGTCCCCATAGTAGATAGCAATGGCTGATCGTAGTGCCCCCAGGCTACCTTTTGTAGCTGCTTCCTTAGCTTTGTCTACTAAGTCGACAAATTTAGGAATAGCCACTACAGAAAGGATGCCGATGATGGCAATAACGATCATAAGCTCGATTAATGTAAAACCTTTTTGTCTTTTCATGGTTTAAACTCCTTCTTTACTTATTCTACTTAATCCCAATCCACTACCATTCTAAGTAGCTTTTCTCCCAGCAATCTAATGCCCTTTTGTTTATAGTTACTTTTCCAGTCTTTCTGTCATACCACCAACCACCTTCGTTGGTAAATTCATAAGAAACTATACAAGGATCATAATCCTTTACCCCATCTCTTACATAAGCTCTTGGAATTCCATAGTTAGTTCCTTTGCTATACTCTACCTCTTGAAGATACTCAACAAAAGGTGGATATTTGTAGCCTCCAACATCATACCAATTCTTATCCAAGCAATATGGATAACGGCCTTCGTTGTCACCATAGTAAATCATAATTGCTGAACGCATAGCTCCTAAATTACCTTTGGTAGCAGATTCCCGGGATTTGTTTACTAAATCTGTATATTTTGGAATTGCCACAACTGATAGTATTCCAATAATGGCTATTACGATCATAAGCTCTATTAAAGTAAAGCCATATTTATTTAGAATACTAAATCTATTTAATTTATCAGCACTCTGTGCTGGTAACTTCTTTTTAGTAATCATCTCTATATCACTTTCTATGTAGTATGTAATACTCTATCTAAACTATGACATATACTAATTAACTTGTCAAATTTAAAATTCTCTATATGATATATTCTGATCAAACACAAAATTATTATCTTTGGTTTTTTTAACCACAACTACCATCTCTATATTCTTTTTATTCTCTCTGATTTCTCCAATAGAAACCACTTTAATTATGGCATAAAAACTACTTTCTCCCTGCTTATCTTTCTTCTTTGAATAGGCATAAACTTTATAAACCAAACTAATCTTCTTGGCCTTATCTTTTATTTTTAAAGGATAGTCAGATATAAATACATCTTTATCCTTCTTACCCTTTAAGCTCATAGAAGTATACATAGCATCTTTCTCAAGTTCACCATCCAAATCCCACTTAATATATACCGATTTATCTTTTGGTTTAGTGCTTACTCCATCATATTTTTCAATAGTATCATAAATACCATCTTTTTCTGTAATCCTACATTCTATATTAATACCAGAGCTATCTGCTCCCTTTACCTTATATACATCTATCTCAGGTTCTCCAGCTTTGATTTTAAACGCCACTAATATTAATATTAACCCAATGATTATCTTTTTCTTATCCATCTCTTCTCCTCTTAAGGAAAACATTTGATGTAAACTTTAATCTTACCTTTTTCAAAATCAACTACCCCTATTTTGTTAGCATCGTTATCAAAAGGATTAATATAGTCTATACTTCTTTCTTCAATTAATCTTCTCAGATTTTCCTGAAACACAGGATCGTAACCCATCTTCTCTTTTTCAGCTCGACTTAATTTATAAATAGCCTTCTCAATACCTGCTTCACTATAATAACAACAAACACTACCTTTTTTAGAACTGATAGTGCTTTTAAAATTATAAGCATTCCATATTTCAAATCCAGCAACAACTATAATGATAAAAGCATTTAAATAAAGCGCTAGGGCTAAAGCAAAGCCTTTTTGAGAAAAGTAGATTTCTTTTACGCTTTCCCACATATCTTTATCCTTTCTTTGAATCTATCTTCTTTTTTCCTTTATTGCTCATCTTCTGCCTTCTGTTATTTGACCTTCATAGATACTGTAGTAATTCTTTTATGAGTTTTATTCTTTTCCTCTCCTATTCCTTCCAAATATTTCATTAATTCTAAAGTAATTTGACAATTACCTACTCTTTTAAATTTAAAACTTTTTATAATAATATCGTCATTTTTTACCTTGGGACAAATTGGACTATAAGGAGCTGACTCTTTATTTATTTCGCATACTATCTTATTATAGTTCGTATCAGTAACATAATATTCATAAAGAGCATTATTAAAACAATTCCTAAATTTTATTCTTTGTACTTCAGCATTTTTTTTGTCGGGATAATTATCAATTTCCACTGTGTCCGACTGAGCTTTCTTTAAATCCCTTGTTAAGTGTAACATTATATTAGAAGCATTCATGTCTAAAATATTTTTTACCTGTCCTAACTTCCATGATTTTACTGCTGATTGAAGCATGACCACTACCCCAATAGTAATTATAGCTAATACCACAGAAGCCATTAATATTTCTATAAAAGTAATACCTCTTTCTCTTTTTTCTTTACAACTCATCATTATAACCTTTTTGTATATATTATTTATTTGTTAATTTATTAGAAATAGACTTATCAAATACAATTTTACATATCTTATTAATATTTAGTCTCTTAGCAATCACACAACCTCTAATATAATCTCCTGATTCTCCCCAAGTATCTGCAATGGTGCAATTATTAAGTGAGAATATTCCTGCATAAATCTGGTTAATCTCGTCTCCTTTAAGTTCTATATCTCCACAAGCCTTTACAAGCCCATTAAATGTAACCTTTTTGTCACTACTTATTAAATTGCTAACTTTAAATTCCCCTCCAGCATAGTAATTGTTTAAAGCATTACCTGCGAAACTAATTCCTCTTCCTAAGTGAGTATTATAAGATATAATAGATTTATTTGATAAAATACTACTCTTTACATTAATTTTATCTTTTCCTCCAGGAACTAAATATATACTACCTTGAGAATATATAGGACCATTAATTTCTCCGCCACCGCAGATTAATACTCCAGCCGTAACCTTGCTATCACTCCAAGAAGCTTCTGTCTTTACTTCACCACCAGTTCTTATCTCTTTACAAGCATTGCCTTTTAAATTTTTAATTATACAAGCTTTACCAGCATGCAATCTAACTACTATATCTATGCCTTCTCCTAAATGAGTATCATAGGCAAATATGCTTCCTTTTGTGATAATATCTCCTCCATCCAAACGTATGCTTGATTTGTCACCAGAAATAAAATAAATATCTTCCTGGCAATCAATCGTAGCCGATATCCTTTCTCCTCCACCACAAACTAAAAAACCCGCTTCAACTTTACCGTCTCGCCAAGAGTACTCAGCTTTTCTCTTGCCTAAAGATTTTATACTACCTTCTATTTTATAGGTCATATTATTTATCCATACTGCTTCTTCTGCATGGAGTTTATTGTTAAAACTCCTGCTAGTAAACCCTCTTCCTAAATGGCTATTAAAAGTCAATATGTTTTTTTTACTTCTTATAATGCTACCCACATCAGCAGAAATATCATCTACTTCAAATCTATTCTTACCACCCGAAACGAAAACAATATCTTCTTCAGCATAAAGATTGCCCCTAACTATTCCGTTAGAACATAGAAAAATACCTGCTTCTACATAACTATCTCTCCAATCAGCACGAGTTTTAGCTTTTCCTGAAGACCTTATATCTACATTTGTTAAGCATCCAATACGATGTAACATACAAGCTTCCTCAGCATGTAAAATTGAATTAACAATCCTTATATTTTCCCCACCGTAAACCTTTCCTCCTTGATCAGTCCTAATGTTCTTTAAAGTTCTCACATCTCCCTCTAAATAAATAGCTCCTTTACCATAAGGAGAAAAGTCTATATCTCTTTTAGAAAAAAAAGTTCCTTTTAAAACAGCACTTCCATCTAACTTAATCCCATTTACACCCACTAAAGTTACATGATATCTACCAGTTTCTTCATTTCTTTTTCGAGGATAATAACCTATAACACTATAACTATTTTCCCATCTTCCTATACTTCCTTTAGCAATTAAAGCTCCCTTCTCTCCAATCCTAAGCTCAGTTTTTTCAGATTTCCACCAATCGCTGCCAATAGTTATATTGCCTTCAGCAAATATCACTGAATTAAGAAATCCACCATCTTTTAATATCTTAAATACTTCTTTCCCTTTAATCTTAGTTTTATAATTAATATTTCCATCATAATATGTTCCAGAAGCTTCAGCTAAACTTTTATAATAATCCAAACTTATCTCATAAGGAAGATTACTCAATTCAGGTTTTTCAAATTTACATAAATTTAAATTTGGTTTTTCAGGACTTAGTATTATAGGAGTAGCCATAGTGGGCATGCTTATGCTACAAGCATCTTCTTGACGACTTCCATTTCCAGGAGGGTTTATAGGTTTTATACATCCTTTAGCTGTTATATCACCATAAACTCTACATCCTTCTAAATAAGCATTCTTATTGGAATGAATATTCCCTGTTATTTTAGCATTGGTAACACTTAAATTATCATCACCAAAGAGAAGAAAATCCCAACCTTTTGCCTCAACAACAGTATCTCTGGCCTTAACGCAAGATAGGGTTACTGTTTTTTCTTTATTTTCTCCTATATTTTGCTTCCATTTAACTTCCACTCTAATTAATTTAAATGAAGTTTTAGTTCCGGAGGGAACTTCTCTAAACCATTCGTCAATATATGAAACTGTTACTAGGCGAGAAAAAGAAGGATATCCTTCAATCTTATTGCCCCCACTATCCTTAATAGGAAAGTCTACTAAGCCATCATAGTCATCAACATCATCATAATTTTTTCTCGGAAGATATTCGCCTTCTGGACCTAAAGGCCAACTAAATTCTTTCTCATCAAATTTCTTAGTTCTTATTTCTTCCAGCAAATCAAGAGCTAAATCGTGAGCACTCTTAATGTTGTTGCAAAAAACAGTAGATTCTGAGAACCTATTTAAAGAATATACAAGAACAACAACCCCAATAGACAATATGGCAGCAGCAATTAACAATTCTACAAAAGATACGCCTTTGTCATTTTTTATCATTTTAAACATATTTTAACTAATATTCTCCTCCTATTACTATTATACCATACCAAATATCTAAAAACAAGACTTGAGGCTATATTTTACTTTCAATTCAGACTATAAAAGGGTCTCTATATCTTCTATGATGTAGTCCCTGTGCCATTTGTCACAAGACCTATCAGAACCTGAGACAAAGAGTCTA
>JASEGW010000090.1 GCA_030017825.1 bacterium
TTATTCTTGAAACTATAGAATTTTTTGTGGTTTGTGTTTAGAGAGGAAAATATGAATAATATTCTAAAAACTTTTGTTTTCTTAACTGCTTTAACTATATTACTAATATATACTGGATCTATTCTTGGTGGTCCTAATGGTGCTACTTATGCCTTTATTTTTGCTTTATTATTAAATGCAGGAAGTTATTGGTTTTCTGACAAAATTATTTTAAGTATTTACCGAGCAAAAAAAATTTCTAAGGAAGATTTCCCTTATCTTTATAATACAGTAAGAGAGTTAACTACAAAATCTCATCTTCCGTTACCTCAAATTTATCTTATTGAAGATAATACTCCAAATGCTTTTGCCACTGGTAGAGATCCTCAACATGCAGCTATAGCTGTAACTTCAGGTATATTAAATACTTTAAATGAAGAAGAACTAAAAGGAGTTATAGCTCATGAACTATCTCATATCAAGAATAGAGATATCTTGATTGGCACTATTGCTGCCACTATAGCTGGAGCTATTACTATGTTAGCCAGCTTGGCACGATGGGCTATGATTTTTGGAGGCACCCAAAAAAACGATGAAGACAATAACCCTTTTGCTTTCCTTATTATGACTATATTAGCTCCTGTAGCTGCTTTATTAATACAAATGGCTATTTCTAGGTCTCGTGAATATTTAGCTGATAAAAGTAGTGCTCAAATGTGCGAAAATCCTTTGCCTTTAGCAAATGCTTTACGAAAGCTTCATCAAAAAACTATTTATCAACCAATGGATGCAGCAACTCCTGCTACTGCCCATCTCTTCATTGTGAATCCATTAAGAGGTAATTCTATTTTAAACCTATTTAGTACGCATCCACCAATCGATGCCAGAATTAAAAAATTAGAAGCACTAAATAATATTAATTAAACTAACAACTTAAAGCATTTTTCTTCCCAAATATAATATATAGCTTTTATTTTGAGGAAAAAAGAAGTGTATAATAATCATTTAAGAACATTTTTAATTATTGTAGGCTCAATATTGCTTTTAACTATTATGGTTAAAATTATGGCTAAAATTATAAATATTCTTTTAACTTCTTATTTTTTCCTTTTAAAAGGAATTGGTTAGCTTCGAACTCGTAAAGGATAAATGTTTAACATGGAAAAGAGCTATAATTGTAGTTTTTGCTATTATTTTGTTTTTTGATCTTACTTGAACGATTTTTATACTTTTAAGTTTTATAAACATGCTAATTAAGATAAAGGAATTTATATGAAAAAATACCATCAAATAAGATTTCCTGTAATAAAAATTCTCTTAACAGCTATTGTATTCTTCGTTATAGGAATATTTAGCTCTACTTTTGTCATAATATTTATAACTCCTCACAAGAAGCAGATTCTTGTTCCTGATTTAGTTGGTAACAATTATACTGAAGCCCTAAGAATACTAAAGAAACAAGATTTAAAATCTAAGCTAATTTTTAAATATAATAACGCTGTTGCCAAAAACCATGTAATTTCTCAACTTCCTTCTCCAAGAAAACAAGTAAGAATTGGTAGATATATTGAATTAAATATAAGTAAAGGTCCTACTTTTATTGAAGTTCCAGATATTACAAATTTAACTTTATTAAATGCAAAAAATATTTTAAATAGAGCTGGTAAAGGTAATATTAGGGGTCTAAACATTGGAGAAGTAACTTATGTTCATTCTGCTTACGTAGAAGCAAATACTATTATTGCCCATAATCCAACTTACGGCAAGAAAATTCCTAAAAACTCACCTGTAAATGTCTTGGTAAGTTTAGGTCCAGAAAAACCTACTTTTTTTATGCCTAATCTTGCAGGTTTAGAATTAAAAGAAGCTATATATTCATTAAAAAACACAGGATTAATACTAAAAAAAATTGAATATAAAATAGATAAGGATATAAAAAATGATATTGTCTTAGAACATACTCCTTGTGCTAGTACTCAGGTAAGTAGAAAAGATTTAGTAACCTTAGTAGTAAATATTAAAGAAAATAAAGAAACATTAAAACCCCATCATGCTTTTATTCACTATAAAGTACCAGAAGGTTTTTACAATTATCAAGTAAAAATATTCATTAATGACGAACAAGGCAAAAGAGAAGTATTCAACCAAAAAAAAGTACCTGGATCAAAAATTGAATTTATAGTTCCAATAATTGGTGATGCAAAAGCTATTATATATCTAAATGATACTCTAAAGGAAGAAAAGCAACTTTGACTATAAAAAAAATAGAACTTGCTCCTTCGCTTTTATCGTGTGATTTTGGGCATATTGAAAAAGAAATACAAATGGCGGTAGAAGCTGGTTGTCAATATATCCATTGGGATGTTATGGATGGACATTTTGTTCCCAATATTAGCTTAGGTGTTCCAGTAATTGCAAGCTTAAGAAAAAAATGCAATATAATCTTTGATGTGCATTTAATGATAGAAAACCCCCAAGCATTTATTGAACCATTCCAAAAAGCAGGAAGCGACATTATAACTTTCCATATTGAGACTACAGATAATCCCAAGCAAATTATAAATGATATAAAAAGCAAAAAAATTAAGGCAGGAGTATCTATTAATCCTTACACTCCAATAGAAAGTGTATATGAAATACTAGATAGTGTAGATTTAATATTATTGATGACCGTTAACCCTGGTTTTGGAGCCCAATCTTTTATTCCTGAAGTACTTCCTAAAATAAAAACTCTACGAAATATTATAGAAAGTCGTAATTTAAGCTTCTTATTAGAAGTTGACGGAGGAATAAATTTACAAACAGTTACTGAAGTACTAGATGCTGGAGCAAACCTTATTGTAGCTGGGTCTAGTATATACCATAGCAAAGACCCGAAGAAAACCATTCAACAATTCAAAGAAATATTTGAGAAATATTAAATTTATAGGACACAGATTCAACCAATAGACTTACTGCGAAATAACAGCAATAGATACAAAAAAGCTTATAGATGCCTGCAATGGCTGGAGTTATTCAAAAATTGTTGATTTTTTAATAAATAGCTCTATTGCCTTGTCAGTAAAGGAATTATAACATTTTTGTAAAATAACTGATTTATTTCGCAGTAAGTCTAATATACACAATACTACAAAGTTGTAATCAACAAATTTAAGCCACAAAGAATATAAAGAATTAAATGAGTTTTTTTGTGCTTTTCAAATGAAATTTTTGTACAATCTTTTATATGTTACTTTTTACAAACTTTATAAAGGATTTTAAATGCTTAAAGTTGGAATTATTGGAGCCACTGGTTATGCTGGTGAAGAATTAATAAAATTATTGCTAAACCACCCTCAAGTAAAAATAACTCTTCTACAAGGTTTAGTAGAAAAAAGTACACCCATAGAAAATATATTCAAAAATTTACGCAGTAGAACAGATCTGCTTTGTACTAATTTAGATCTAGAGCAAATTATTTCAAAGGTTGATTTAGTTTTTTTAGCTCTTCCTCATAAAGTTTCTATGGAGATAGTACCTACCTTGCTAAAACACAATAAAAGAGTAATTGATCTAAGTGCCGATTTCCGCTTAAAAGATCCTCTCGTTTATGAAAAATGGTACCAAATAAAGCATGTTTGTCCTCAGTTTATAAATGAAGCTGTATATGGTCTTCCTGAATTGTATCGAAGCTATATAAAAAAAACAAATTTAATTGCTAACCCAGGATGTTATCCTACAAGTATTATTTTAGGCTTAGCTCCCCTAATTAAGAATAGCAAAATAAACTTAGATCAAATAATTGTCGACTCTAAGTCAGGTATCACTGGAGCAGGAAGAATGCCCACTCCAAAAACACATTTCCCAAATTGTTATGAGAACTTCTCTGCCTATGGAATATTTAGCCATCGCCACACTCCTGAAATAGACCAAGAATTAAGTTTCTTGGCTTGTAAAGAAGTAAAGATAGTCTTTACTCCTCATCTTCTTCCCATTAATAGAGGTATATTGTCAACTATTTATGTAGATTTAAAGAATTCT
Organism: bacterium; assembly: GCA_030017825.1. Taxonomy (GTDB): domain Bacteria; phylum UBA9089; class JAHJRX01; order JAHJRX01; family JAHJRX01; genus JASEGW01. The sequence continues at coordinate 4,000 of JASEGW010000090.1, forward strand.
ATGAGCCAACAACAGCTTTTGGAAATCTATATTAATTTTTATAAAAAAGAACCATATATCCGCATTCTAAAAGAAGGAGAATTGCCTCAGATAAAAGATGTAGCTCATACCAATTATTGTGATTTGGGCATTTTTTTAGATAAAAATCGTAAGAAAGTGTTAATTATTTCTTGTATTGACAATCTAATTAAAGGTGCTTCAGGACAGGCAGTGCAAAACATGAATATTATGTATGATTATAAAGAGAGTTCTGCCCTATGAATACACTCAAAGAAGGGGTTACTGCTCCTCAAGGATTTTTAGCTAGTGGAATTAATTGTGGAATTAAAGAAAAAAAATTTGACTTAGCTTTAATTTATTCTAAAATAAAGGCAACAACAGCTTGTTTATACACTACCAATAAATTAAAAAGTGCTCCTATCGTAGTTACCAAGGAGCATTTGTGGAAAAATAAGAAAGCATCAGCTATTATTATAAATAGTGGTAATGCAAATACTTGTAATGGTATTAAGGGCATTAAAGATGCTAAAGCTATGGCGGTTACTATAGCCTCATACTTAAATTTTCAAGAAAAAGAAGTTCTTGTAGCTTCCACAGGTATTATTGGTACTCCTCTTCCTATTAAAAGAATCACTCGAGGTACCAAAGAATTAGTTAACAAATTAAGTGAAAATGGAGGACATGATGCTGCCTTAGCTATTATGACTACCGATACAGTTCCTAAAGAATATAGCTGTAGATTTAAAATAAACAATAAAGTAGTAACTATTGGGGGAATGTGCAAGGGAGCAGGAATGATCCACCCAAAATTAGCTACTACTTTAGCTTTTATTACTACTGATATTTCTATAAATTACAAACTATTAAAAGAAGCTTTAAAAAATAGCGTAGCTAAATCACTAAATTTAATTAGTATAGACGGTGATACTAGCCCTAATGATATGGTAGCTATTTTAGCTAATGGTAAAGCTTTAAATGATAGAATTGTTCAAAAAGATAATAATTTCTATAAATTTCAAAAAGCCTTAGATGAGGTTCTCATTAACTTAGCTCAAATGATTGTTAGAGATGGAGAAGGGGCTACAAAATTTATAAAACTTCATATTAAAAATGCTAAAAATTATTCTCAAGCTAAAAAAGTTGCCTTTGCCATTGCTAATTCTCCCTTAGTAAAAACAACCTTTTTTGGCGAAGACCTTAATTGGGGAAGAATTATTAATGCTATTGGCTATAGTGATACTTATCTTGATATAAATAAAGTAGATATATATTTAGGGAATATCTTAATAGTAAAAAATTGTCTTAAGGTTTCTTTTCATAAAAATAAATTAAAAAAAATATTACAAGAAAAAGAAATCTATCTTAAGATCGATTTACACGAAGGAGAAAAAGAATTAACTATCTGGACAACTGATTTATCTTTGGACTATGTGAAGATTAATTCTTGCTATCCTACCTAAAAGCTTCCCAGATTAAAGGCTAAAGTTAGAAAGCAGAAGTCAGAAAACAGAAAAATAGACAATAGAGAATAGAAAACAATCTAATACTAATATCTGTTATTTTATCTTTATTCTGTTTTATGCGAAAACATTAAATAATAAATAATATTCTAGGAGAAAACCATGGATGGATTCAAAAAGCTTTGTCGACAAGTTAAAACTCTTTTTGATAAAGATCTTTCTTGTAAATTATTAATTTTTGAAGTTGTCAGTCTTTTAGATATAAAAGATGTTTCCATATTATTTCTTTCAAAGGATGAAAATAAATATGATTTAATAGCATCAACTCTTCCTAAAAAAAGAAAAAGTATAAGTAGAAATAAGAGTTTATCTACTATCTTAAATAAAAACAGATTAGGAATAAATATTAATGATGTAAAAAATAGATTAATCTTTAATCAATTGCATAAATTTAACACAGAAACTTGTTTTCCTATTTATTACTTAAACAAGTTAATAGGGCTTCTGTGTTTAGGCAAAAAAACTAATGAGCAGCCACTTTCTTTTGAAGAAAGGAATGCTCTTATGATTCTTTGCAGTGAAATTGCTTTATTGGTAAGCAGCATTGAACAACACTATAAAATTCAAAAACAGTTTTTAAGCACTATACAAGCTTTAGTATTAGCAGTGGAAACAAAAGATCCTTGCCTTAAAGGACATTCTAAGAAAGTGGCTCGTTATGCAGCTTCTATTGCCAAAGAAATTGGTCTTCTTCCAGAAATAATTGAATTATTAAGAATATGCGGCAGCGTCCATGATGTAGGCAAGATCATAATAAACCCTTATATTAC
>JASEGW010000091.1 GCA_030017825.1 bacterium
CGATGCTTGGATTTCGGATTTAAAATACCCAGATCAAATACCGAAAACTTATGCTCAAGTACTTAAGCATAAAATATAAATCTTTAAATTTAGATTTGTATCAAATTTAGGTTAAAATATGGTGTAAGCTATTATGGATAATAAAATATGCTAATAAATAATTTAAAAGCCCAGGAAAGGTTAATAGTAGCTTTAGATGTAGAAAGTTTTCAAGAAGCTGAAGACTTGGTGAAGGAATTAAGGAGTTATTGCTATTTCTTTAAAATTGGCTTTAGTTTATTCATAAGATTTGGACCAGATATAGTTAAGATGGTCCAAGACTTAGGAGGGAGGGTTTTTTTAGATCTTAAGTTACACGATATTCCTAAAACTATCGAAAGGGCCACTAGAGCAGTTTTAGATTTAAAGGTAACTATGTTTACTCTTCATACTACGGGTGGTAGGCAGATGCTTAGGACAGCTAGTAAAATCTTAAGAGAAGTAAAAGAAGACTGCCGACCATATTCTTTGGGGGTTACTATATTAACTAGTATGGATGAACAGAATCTGAAAGATTTAGGGATATCTAAAAATATAGATGAGGCAGTATTGGACTTAGCTAAAATAGCTAAAGAGGAAGGATTAAAAGGAGTAGTAGCCTCACCATTAGAAGTAGTAAAAATAAGGTCTTATTTTAACCAAGACTTGGTAATAGTTACTCCAGGGATTAGACTAGAAAGCTCTCATGATGATCAGAAGAGAACTAACAGTCCTTATGAGGCTATTACAAATGGGGCTGATTTCATTGTGGTAGGAAGACCTATTTTAGAAAGTTTAGACAAAATTGGCACAGTAGAGATATTTATAAGGGAGATAGAAAAAGGTGTTAGAAAACGATGAAATATTAGAAATATTTAAAAATTGTCAGGCTATTTTAGAAGGTCATTTTTTATTAAGTAGTGGTTTACATAGTCCCAAATATATTCAATGTGCTAAATTATTGCAGTATCCTGATAAGGCAGCTTTGGTCTGTAATGATTTAGCAAAGAAGGTTAGAGATTTAAAGGTAGATGTAGTGGTTGGTCCTGCTATGGGAGGTATTATTGTAGCCCATGAAGTAGCTAAAAGTTTAGGAGTAAGGGCCATATTTGCCGAGCGAGAAAATTCCAAGATGAGTTTACGTAGAGGATTTAGTATTAATGAAGGGGAGCGAGTTTTAATTGTAGAAGATGTAATTACTACTGGCGGTTCTATTTTAGAGGTGGCCAATTTAATTAAAGACTTAAGAGGTAGGGTAATTAGCCTGGCTTCTTTGATTGATAGAAGCAACAATAAAGAATTTGGTTTTCCTACGGTTTCCTTATTAAAAATAGAAGTTAATACTTATGGTAGAGAAAATTGTCCTTTATGCCAAAAAGGCTTATCTTTAGTTAAGCCGGGAAGCAAAAAGATTTAAACGTAAAGTCTAAAGTAAAAAAGGCAAAACAGAAATAAAATATTAATCTTTAAAATACATTGCTTTAGCTCGAATGCCTAATGTTATCTTCCGAGGTAAAGTATAATTTTATTTTCATATAAAATTATCACGCTTTAAATCTGCCAAAATAATATGTTTTCTAAAGTTTCCTAAGGCGTCAGTAATTGCCTGCAGGAATCTTGCACTGTTGTTTTACATTTTTTAGCTTATATACTTGAATTTTAATACTTTTGGATAATTTGATGATGAAAAAAACTCTAATTTCATTTATCTGTTTTGTTACCTTAATATTTACCAGCAAGATAGGAATATGCGGGGATATAAATATTTCTTCTAAAAAAGGTCTAAACTATGTAGAAGGAGAAGTAGTTATCAAGATAAAGACAAAGTTTAAGAGTCAAGTTTCTATTAGTTCTGTAAAAGGGCTTGTTGTTTGTGGCATATTTTCTCTTTCTGCTTTAAATAAGAAATTTAAAGTTACTTCTATGAGAAATGTTTTTACAGATACTCCTGGAGTTAAGATTAGTAGTGTAGAGAAAGAGAGACTACCAGATTTGTCCACCATATATTTATTAGAATTTCCTGATGAGATTGATGTTTTAGAAGTAGTTAAGGCTTATAAAGAAGATTTGAATATTGAATATGCTGAGCCTAATTATATTTGCAGGATGTTTGAAGCTCCCAATGATACTTATTATAGCCAGCAGTGGTATTTGCCAAAGATTAAGGCACCTGAAGGTTGGAATATAGAAAAAGGAAAAGATACGGTCTTAATTGCTGTTGTAGATAGTGGGGTAGATACTGACCATCCTGATTTGATAGATAAAATAGTGATAAAGAATGGATGTAATAAAGTTGAAGGTAATAATGATCCCAACCCAACTCCTAATGGAGGAGATGATAAAGGAGTTACTCATGGTACTCATGTAGCTGGAATTGCTGCAGCTATAACTAATAATAGTGTGGGAGTAGCTGGAGTAGCCTGGAATTGTAAAATCCTGCCCGTTAAAGTGCTTGATGATGAAGGTGATGGCACTTCTACTAATATATGCAATGGAATTAAATTTGCTGCTGATCATGTGGGCAATGCTGGAAACTATGCTTCAGGAGTAATTAATTTAAGTTTAGGAGGAGCTTATAGCAATGCCTATAGTAGTGCTATTGGATATGCTTATGCGAGAAATTGTGTAGTTGTAGCTGCTGCCGGAAATGGTGGGGATGATAAAGTAGGGGATGAGCTGCTAACAGATGGGATAGGAGATAATAAAGTATCTCCTATATGTAATGATAAGTATGGAAATTATACCAACATGGTTTTAGGAGTAGCTGCAGTTAATAATAGCGATAATAGAGCCTCCTTTTCCAATTATTCTAAAAGTAGTACAAATTATGTAGAAGTGTGTGCTCCTGGGGTGGATATTTATAGCACTTTATTTAAAGGTGAGTATGGTTTTAATAATTATTATGGTAGTATGCAAGGCACTTCAATGGCTGCGCCTATTGTTTCTGGCTTGGCAGCTTTAATAATTTCTAAAGACAATACAGCAAGTATAGAAGAAGTGAAAAAGTATATTGTAGAGAATGGGGATTTTGTGGGTAGTCAAAATATTGGTCTTCGAGTAAATATTGATACTTCTTTAACAGCTATTGATAAACCTCCTACCATAGAGTTGGACATACTTACTGAAAAAGAAGAAAAAAAGTATAATGACGAACCCTATATAATAAAATGGATACCAAAAGATGAAAAAGATGCTACCGATATTTTTATTTATTATGATAGGGATAATTCGGGATATGATGGTACTAAAATTCATGAGACTACCAAGGGAGCTGCAAAGCAATTTTCCTGGACCCCCAAAAATAGTGGAATTTCCAGTGGTGCTTATTATTTTTATGCAAAAATTGATGATAAAGTTAATCTCCCTGTATACTGTTACACAAACTATCCTTTAAATATCTATAAAAAAATTCCTATAAGTGGAGGAGATAGAAAAGTAAAAGGTAGTTACGGTATTACTGAGATTGATATTGCAGATAATACTTTTAATAAAGAAATAGAGGTAAAAATAAAAGAAAATATTAATAAAAAACCTACGTCTTCAACACCTATTAATGATATTAAAGATGCTGATAATAAGCTTAAAGGATGCGAGAATATCAAAATTAATAGTAGTTTAGAAAGAACTATCAGTGAAATATTAGTATTAGATCCTGCAACATCTAATAAAATGGTTTTAGATACAGGTAAAAGCATTAAGGTTACTATAACCTATGCTCCAAATGGAATTGATGAGAATGGTTTGCGAATGTTTTGTCTGGATAGCACAAATAAAGAATGGAAATTAGTAAAGCAATTTACTATAGATCACAATAACAATACAATTGAAGGGATAATTAGCCGTAGCACATTAGAAGGTTTTAATATTAATGGGGTTCTTTCTAATGGTAGTATTAGTATACCTACTATATATAAAGTAATGGGGATATCTTCTGTTTCAGATATAACCAAAACAATAATTTGGCCTAATCCATTTTCTCCCAACGGAAGTAATTACTGCTATATTGATAATTTGCCTAATGATAATGAGATTGATCTACGCATATTTAACTTAGCAGGGGAGAAAGTTATTGTCTTAAATTATAACAATGGAGAAGTATTAAATGATGGAACTAGACTTAGAATTAAGTGGAATGGCAAAAATAGCTCTGGTGATTTAGTAGCTCCAGGACTTTATTTCTATGTAGTAAAAACAAGTAACTACACTAAAGTGGAGAAGATGGTGATTGTTAGATAAAAGATAACAGCTTGGCTAATCTTTGTTGTGCATAGTGCATAGAAAAAAACGAAACACTTGAATCCATATAAGTTTTTATTAGTAAAGCAAACATATTTATTATAAATTATAGTACTTTAATAATTTAGAAAAATTTATTTTTTGGTTTTTAAAATGAAAAATCTAATTATTTCTATGATATTGTTTTTACTTTTGACAAATACCTCTTTTGCTAAAAGTGTTGGGACTACTGGAGCAACTTTATTTAAGATTGGACCTGGAGCCCGAAGTGTAGGAATGGGAGAAGCTTTTGTGGCTATATCAGATGATGCCAATGCTCTTTATTTTAACCCTTCTGGAATTGGTTTTTTAAAAAGAAGTGAACTTTCTTTTATGCATATAAATTGGTTTGCGGATACTAGATATGAATTTTTAGCTCACATATTGTCTCCAAAATATCATAAAGGCAATTTTGGAGTGGGACTTATCTATTTACATAATAGTGAAATAAAACATACTACAGGCGACACAAATGGTCCTTATTGGTCGGGTGAATATTTTAAGTTTTACGATTATGGATTAATCTTATCTTATGGAAGAATGATAGGTAAGAGGTTTTCTTTAGGGAGTAATATTAAATTATTTAAAGAAGGGATAAATTTAAAGGGTGATTTAGAGTACGATAGTTCGGTTAATACCATGCTTGACATAGGAATGCTTTTTAAATTTAGAAGAAAACCTATAAATATAGGATTTTGTGTTCAAAATATTGGACCTAAAGCTAAATATAAAGATGATAAGGTACCTTTACCTTTAAATATAAAGTTAGGCATTTTGTATAAGATGTTTAATAATAATTTAAAAGTAGCTTTTGATTTAAGTAAACCCAATGATAATGATGTATGTTTTAATTTAGGTTTAGAATATATTCTTTTTAAGATAATAAGTTTTAGAGGAGGTTATGTAAAAGGAATAAGCAAGGCAAATCAGAACTTTTCATTAGGAACAGGTTTTAGATTTAAAAATTTGTATTTAGATTATGCTTATACTCCTTATGGAGATTTAGGGGATGCTCATAGAATGTCTTTTGTTATTAAGGGTTCTTTTATGGAGCCTTGGGAAAGATGGAGAAATAAGAAAAAAATTAGGGAGAGAGAAAAAGCAAGAAAGTTACTAAAAGAAGATGAAAAAAAATATCTTTTAAAAGAGTCCAAGACTGAAAAAAAAGAAGATATGGAACACGAGGAAGACATAGACAGATGGGAAAAGTTAGAAAAAGAATTTCTAAAAAAGTATGAATAATATGGGTGATTAGGTTAATCTATTAATGTGAATATGAAAATTTAAGTTTGAAAAATATAATAAAATAAAAAGTTAAGTATATGCAATCCAATAAATAACTTAATATAAAAGCAATTTTCTATTATACTGTCCCTGTCAAAAATAGAAAGGAGGGGCAGATATGAGAAAAACCAAACTTATAGTTACACATCCTGAAGTTACGGATGAAACTTTGAACGAGTATGTATCTGGACGAGGTCCCATTCGCATGGGCCTGAGGATAGCTGTTTTGCAAGGTGTTATGGACAATGCACCAATTGATCAGTTGAGTCACCGACACAAAATATCTCGCCAGAGTATTTATGATCTTGTAAAACGAGTGAACGAAAAAGGCATAACTGGTGTGGAAGAGAGGAAACGTCCCGGTCGTCCCAGCAGTTTGACGGATGAGATTGCAAAGGATCTGAAAGAAAAACTTGTTCAACCACCGATGAGTCAGGGGTACAGACAATCTCGCTGGGACGGTCCTTTGGTCAGGACGTATCTGAAAGAGAAGCATAATATTGATATAAGACGTAGTCAAATCATTAATTGGCTTCATATCATTGAATTCTCCATGCAAAGGGGACGTAAAAAGCACAACAAAGCGGACACTGAAAAACAGGATGTATTTGTTGACACTTTAAAAAAAGCTTCAAAATCTACAACCTGATGAAGCGATTCTTTTTTCAGATGAAGCAGGCATTCAGTTGGATCCGACCATTGCTGCCCAA
>JASEGW010000092.1 GCA_030017825.1 bacterium
CGTGTTCGCACGCAGACAGGTTTCGGATTTCGATGCTTGGATTTCGGATTTAAAACACCCGGATCAAATACCGAAAAACTTATGCTCAAGTACTTACATCTTCAAGATAACACAATTCATGCTATTCTTAGATCAGTTCCTCAGCTTTTAATAAATCCAAATCTGTATTAACATTAAAAAAGGCTTTTTCTATATCGTATTTAGAGTTTATCTCATCTTCCTCAATATATCCCACCTTTGCTGATTTACATAAGCTATAAAGTGAGTATCTGTTTTCTTTCATATTTTTTTCTATAAAAGGCAAACAACTCTTTCTGTAAAGAGCATGAAGGGGCTGTATCTGCCCTCTAATCCTTGGAATTACTATATCTACATCTAATTCTTTATTGATCATATATTTTATAAGATCTGTATTTAAAAAGGGCTGGTCGCATCCTACTGCAAAATTATAATCACTTGATGAACTCAATAACCCAGTATACAGACCCATCAAGGGGCCTTTATTGGGAACCTTGTCGATAAATATCTTCAAACCATATTCCTGATATTTACTTTTCTCATCAGCTACTATTATAACTTCATCAAATATTTCTTTTAGGTTTAAAATAACCCTATCTATCAGCTTTTCTCTCCCTACCCTCATAAATGCCTTATACTTAGTGGTGCGGCTACTTTTACCTCCAGCTAAAATAATAGCAGTCAATTTTTATCCTCCAATACGAGACATTAGTCTTCCGCTTTCTTTACCTATACTAAAATTATGCTTTTTAGGTTTTAATCTTACACTTTGAATAATTTTATTCATTATTTCATGGTCATCATTATTTTCTCTGATAAATTCCTTAATATCTACCTCCTCCTCTGATTCCAAACAAAGCCGAATCTTTCCATCAGGAGTAATTCTGATTCTATTGCATTTATCGCAGAAATGACTGCTAATAGGGCTTATAAAACCTATAATTCCTTCCGTATCCTTTATCCTAAAATATTCTGCAGGACCACTTTTAACGGAAGTTCTTTCAGTAATCAGAGAAAATTTCTTTTTTAGCTCGGTCTTAATATATTCTATGTGCAAGAATTTATCTTCCCAATAATTTCGGCTTTCTCCCAGGGGCATAAGCTCAATAAAACGAACTTGCACTTTATTGTTAATAGCAAATCTGGCAAAATCTCCTATCTCCTCTTCGCTTACTCCTCTTAAAGGAACAACGTTAATTTTAATAGGATCAAACCCTGCCTTTGTAGCTTCTTTAATTCCCTCCAGTACATTTTCAAGCTTTCCATTCTTGGTAATCTTTTGATACTTGGTAGAGTTCAAGGAGTCTAAGCTTATATTAATTCTTTTAAGCCCAGCTTCTCTTAACAGAGCTGCTTTCTTGGCCAATAAAGTTCCATTAGTTGTAAGAGAAAAATCTTTTATCTCTTTGTTCCTAAGTATCTCCTTAATTATATACTCTATATTTTTCTTCATTAAAGGCTCTCCGCCAGTAAGGCGTATCTTATTAATACCAAGCTTTACAAACAATCTAACCAATCTAATTATTTCCTCATGCCTCAGAACATCATCATGACTCTTTCTTGCAATCTCTTTGTAAGGCTGACAATAAACACATTTAAGGTTACAAAAATCCGTGACAGAAAGTCGAAGGTAGTTTATAACTCGATTGTAGTTGTCAATTAACATATATCACCTTGAATAAATTTATAATCACAGAATTCCACCTAAGATGGATAAGGTTGATTGCTGGCATAAGTTTAACCTGAGTTCGATTTAAACTTAAAATAAAGGAATATATTCTTATGTCGAACTCAGGTTAAGTTTATAGCTTAAAATTGTATTAAAAAACATGTACAGCTACTACCTTGAAGACTAAATAAATAATTTCTCCAATCTTAAGCTCTAGATCTTTTAAGGATTCTTTAGTAATCAAAACCATAAAATCCTCTCCTGCATCGACTACCACCTTTACAATAGGGCCTTTTTCTATAATTTTTGCAATCTTTCCCAAAAGACAATTACGAGCACTGGTAGATACTAAAGGATTTTTAGAGATAATTATGTCTTCAGGACGAATGGAAACATAGGCCTGACCTTTATGTGAAGTAGTTACCTGAAAACTTAATCTTTCGTTCTTAAATTTTTTCACTCCATTGTCTTCTATTAAGTTTCCTTTAAATAAATTTTCACATCCCACAAATTGAGCCACAAATTCACTATTGGGTTGCTGAAATACTTTCTCTGGAACTCCTATTTGGACAATCCTTCCTTGATTCATAATCCCAATCTTGTCTGCCAAAGAAACAGCAGTATTAAAATCATGAGTTACATGAATGGTGGTAATATTTAATTCTTGATGTATACTTCTTATCTCCTCTTGTAGTTTTCTCTTTAAATTTGGATGAATAGCTGATAAAGGCTCATCAAGCAGTAATATTTTTGGTTCTAAAACCAAAGTCCTGGCCAAAGCTACCCTCTTTTTTTCTCCTCCACTAATAGATTTGGGATAAGCATTTTTTATCTGTGAAATATGTAAAAGTTCTAAAACATTGTCCACTTTCTCTTTTATTTCTTTTGGTTTAAACTTCTTTATTTTCAAACCATATTTAACATTATCAATTACTTTTAGATGAGGAAATAAAGCGCTATCTTGAAAAACAAGACCTATATTTCTTGTTTCTGGAGGCAATTTGCTTATTTCTTTGCCATTAAGCCAAATTTCTCCCTTATCAGGCTCATATATTCCCGCAATAGTTTCCAGAAAACAAGTTTTACCAGCACCAGAGGGACCTAAAATAACAAAATACTCCCCTTTGTCGATATTAAGGTTAATATCATCTAACAAAAACCCTCCAAATCTTTTGCTCAAATTAAGTGTTTTAATCATATTTCCTTAGCATCCTTCTTGCTCATAAATATTCTTAAGATAACAAATAGCAATAAGGAAACGAAAATTAAGATTACTCCTACCGGCTTGGCATAAGAAAGACCAAAAGACTCAAATCTTTCAAACAATAAAATAGGAGCCACCATAGGATGATAAGCAATTATCAGCACTGCTCCAAATTCACTAATCCCCCGTGCCCACATCATAATCATACCAGAGACAACGCTTTTTTTAGACAAAGGAAGGGTAATAGTAAAAAAGCTTTTAAGTCCTCCGGCACCTAAAGTTCGAGCTGCTTTCTCTAGTTTTACATCAACTAATCTAAACCCTTCTTTAGCTGCATTTATTAGAAAAGGAAGGCTCACAAAAGCCATAGCAATTATTATTCCATAAATACTGCCTATAAACTCTATGCCCAAAAATGCCCCTGCTTTACCTATTAAAGAGTTTTGACCAAAAGATATCAATAAAGCAATTCCTGCTGCCGTATGAGGTATAACTACAGGAATATCAACTATCCCTTCAATTATCTCTTTTCCCCAAAAATTATATCTAGCCAGACAATAAGCCAAAGGAATTCCAAATACAAAAGATAAGAAGGTGGAAATTAAAGCGGCATAAATAGTTAAAAAAATACTCTTGTAAACTACTTGATCCTTTAAAGTTTCCCATAATATTTTAGGATTGGTAGTAACTATCATTTTTATTAAGGGTAAAACAATAAATAAAATTACTACACCGCCCAAGATAAAAAATATAATCTTCGTTTTATCGATTCTTTTCTTTGTTTTCATTTCACTTTAAGTTTTCATTTCACTTTAATTTTAACCTGAGTTCGACATAAGAAGCGGATAGCCACAAGCTCTGTTCTCACACAGTATTAAATATTAAATTGTAGGAACGTTGTTTTTATTCTAATTTTTCTTTATTTCTATAAGACCTTTGATTAATAGGGAGTTTAATTCACTTGGAAGATGCTTTAATTTATTAATAGTAGCTGGAACAATTGGTGGCTGACCGCAATTAACTAAAATTCCTCTTCCCTCTTCGCTCAGTAAATATTCAATAAACTTATAAGCTGCCTTCTTATTTTTAGCATTTTTTGGAATAGTAAGAGCATAAAAAATAGGAGTGCCCCTAACTTTGCTATAAGTTCCTGGTTTTTTGCCAGAGACTTTCATGGAAGCTTTTTTGTAATAATCTTTAAATTTTGAAGTGCTTAAATTTATAGCATCTGGCAATTCTATAAAGGGAAAGTTATGCTGAGTGGCAACAGAGCGATAATTAAATATATAATCTAATTCTCCAGCTTCTACCAAGGCAATTAAATCAGTTTCTTTGGGCCTAATATTCTTAGAAGGACAGTTCTGAGACAGCTTTTCATACAGGCCAGGTATTTGGTAATATTTTTCCGCTAATTGCCATACAAATAAGCTCCGGTATCCACAAGGGTCTAAATTAGGGTCAGAGTATCCATAATCAACCCCTTTTTTAAGCAGTATTTTAGGCCAATTAGAGGAATTAATTATTTGGGCATACTTGCTATGCTTATCATACATAATCACCATTTGATTGCAAGCAAAACATAAATACCAATCTGTATATTTGGGCATTAAAATATCAAGAATTACATCATAATCAGAAACAGCTACAATATCAGCCTGCCTATTTAATTCACTAACTTTACGAGCAGCCAACCTGCTTCCTGAAGATTCTCTTAGTATATCTATATTAACATAACTTTTTTCAAAGTTTTCTTCTATCATCTTAAAAGGAACTGATAAACTTCCCGCATGAAATACAACTAATTTATTCTTAATAGAATTTTCAGCCCATATGCTAGAAAAACTTCCCCATATTAAAAGATTTAACAAAAAAAGTATTAACTTTATTTTTTTACAATGCATTACTATTTCTTTCTGCTAATTCTATTAAACAAAAACATGAATATAAAAACTCAAAGTAACTATTCAGCATAAACTTCGCACTAATTTGTTTAGGAGTTAGATCATTAAGCACTATTTTCTTGCTTTACTTTTTCTTCTTCGAACTCATATTCTAATGCTTCTAAAGCATTTCTAATATGAAACTTTACATCATCAACCTCTTGATCGTTATAATATAAATCTAAAAGAGCGGGAATAACTTTTTTGTCCTTTAATCTCCCTAAGCCTTCAGCAGCATAGCTTCTTATAAGCTCCCATTTATCTTCTAACATTTCCATTAAAGGTTCTATGGCTCTTTTATCTCTAATTTCGCCAAGAGCTACTACTGCAAAATAACGCACCTCGTGATTTTTGCTTTTTAGCTCATTAATCAGAGGCATTACTGCCGGCTCCCCTATTTCTACCAACTTCATCTTTGCCTTCCAGCGAAATTGAATAGAATTACGAGGATCCTTAATAATTCTAAAAAATAGCTCTATTCTTTCATTTATATCTTTTTGTTTTGTTTTCTCTTTTTTTTCTATCTCAAATCTTCTCTTTTCCTTTATCATTTCCTGGAACATTTCCTGCTCTTTCTTTCTGTAATATTCCTCTCTTTCTTTTACCCTCTTCTTTATCTCTTCTTCATCAGTTTTAAACTCATAAGAATATACATAGACATTCTTTCTTCCATAATAATCACGATCGAATTGCTTTCTTTTTTCAGAATCCATAAGCACATTATAAGCTTCGGTAATTTCAACCATTTTTCTTTCATCTCCCTCTTTACGATCGGGATGATACCGTAAAGCTAAAAGCCTATAAGCTCTTCTAATCATATTAGAATCGGCATCTGGATTTATCTGTAATATTAGGTAGTAGTCTCTATATTCTGCCATAATGATTTACTGTTCAACTGATTTTTTTATCCATATTAAATAATCACTACTTCCAGCTACTATTGGAAGAGCAATAATTTCTGGAACACTATAAGAGTGTTCTTCCTTAACAGTTTCCATTAAGTTTTCCATCATATCTCTAGTAGTTTTAATTATCAATAGAACTTCTTCGCAATTATCAATCTTACCTTCCCACCAAAAAAAAGAATCTATTTTGGAAACAATATTTACACAAGCTGCTAATTTTTTCTTTAATAACACCTTAGCGATTTTCTTTCCATCCCTCTTTTTAGCTGTAACAAACACTACTAAACAATCCATAAACACCTCAAAATATATTTTTTTGCCTTGTGGGTTTACTATATAAAGTTAATTTGATGATTTTTGCTTTTATCCTAATATAATAAATTGCAATTTAATCTTACAAACATTATTAACATGTTTATAGTTACAATAAACACAAAACTGAAAATTAAAAACTTTAAGCTCTGATAAGTTGCATTTAAGTACTTAAGCATAAGTTTTCGGTATTTGATCTGGGTATTTTAAGTCCGAATCTCCGTTTTCACGAGGAC
>JASEGW010000093.1 GCA_030017825.1 bacterium
TACTCATTTAACCTTGATTCGAACCTTGATCCCAAACAAAATTCTTTACAGTACCTACTAAGACGAGAGGAGAAGAAAATGACCAACGATACTTTCCTTAGAACATTCTTTTTAACTATAGCAAAACATATAATTGTATTTGATGATATATCACTGAAAGAAAATGGTGATTATGGTGTTCCTATTGCAAGTTGTGAAATCTTTATCTTGGGAGAGGAAAGTAATACAATTAATAAAGTTTGGGTATGTTATAATTAAAAATAAAATGAAAATGAGAAAAATATTATCATAAACAAAATAACTTCATAGTAAGCTGCAGAGAAATCTTCAAAAAATCTTCTTTTTTCTTTAAAAATTAAATATTTTCTTAATTTCAATTAATGCTAAAAATATTAACCTTCAAACTTATATTTAAATCGAGCTCAGGTTAAGCTCAGGTTAAATTATAATTGACGAAAGATAAATGTTCAGATATATTAAATAATATGAGAAAATATTTGACTATTTGTCCTTATTGTGGTTGTGGATGTGGAATGTATTTGGAAGCAAAAGAAAATGATGTTTTGGGAGTAAATCCTAGCTATCATCATCCAATTAGCAGAGGTAAATTATGCGTAAAGGGATGGAATGTGCATGAATTTATTAACAGCTCCGATCGACTTACTTACCCTTTAATTAGAAAAAATGGTTCTTTAAAAAGAACAAGCTGGGAAGAAGCTATAGACTATAGTGCAGAGAAATTACTAAAGATAAAGAAGGATTATGGGTCGGAAAGCTTAGGAATTTTATCTTCTGCAAAATGTACCAACGAAGAGAATTTTCTTTTATCTAAATTTACCCGTATTGCTTTGGGAACAAATAATATTGACCACTGCGCACGTCTATGCCATGCTTCTACCGTAACAGGATTAAAGATGGCTTTTGGTTCGGGTGCCATGACTAATTCAATTAATGAGTTGGAGAATGCAGACTGTATTTTAGTAGCCGGGTCTAATACCACCAGCCAACATCCTATGATTGGAGCTCGTATATTAAATGCTGTAGAAAAAGGAGCTAAATTAATAGTAGTTGATTCTCGTAAGATTCATCTTTGTAATTTTGCCACTATCCACCTTTGCCCAAAGCCAGGTACAGATGTAGCTTGGATAAACTGTCTAATGCAGATAATGGTTTCGGAGAAATTAGCAGATATTGAATATATTAAGCGTCGTACAGAAAATTTTGAAGAAACTCGAAGACTTTTTGAGCTTTATACTCCTGAATATACTGAAAAAATCACCGGTATTCCGAAGGAGAATTTAATAAAAGCTGCCCGTATTTATGCTGGTACAAGAAAGGCTATGATTGTTTATTCTATGGGTATTACCCAGCATGTTCATGGCACAGAAAATGTGTTAGCTTTAGCTAACTTATCATTACTAGCTGGGCATGTTGGTTATCCTCATTCTGGAGTGAATCCATTAAGAGGGCAAAACAATGTTCAAGGTGCTTGTGATATGGGAGCTTTGCCAGATATGCTTAGCGGGTATCAACCAATTAGAAATTTAGAAAATCAAATTAAGTTCAATAAAGCTTGGAAAACTACCATTCCTTCCAAGACTGGCCTTACCGTAGTGGAGATGATTAATGAAGCTGTTTTAGGTAATATTAAAGGTATGTTTATTATGGGAGAAAATCCTATGATTAGTGATCCTGATATTAATCATGTCAAGAAAGCTTTGGAGAATTTAGATTTTCTTTTAGTTTCAGATATGTTCTTAACAGATACAGCAGATTTAGCTCATGTGGTTTTACCTGCTTGTAGCTTTGCAGAAAAAGATGGGACTTTTACTAATACTGAACGCCGTGTACAGAGAGTTAGGAAAACTATAAATACTATAGGAGAATGCTTGCCAGATTGGCAGATTATCTGCAAGCTTTCGAATAAAATGGGACATGAAATGAGCTATGAGCATCCAAGGGAGATTATGGAAGAGATAGCTTTGCTAACTCCTATTTATGGAGGGATATTTTATGATCGCTTAGATGAAGGTTGGGGATTGCAATGGCCATGTTATCATAGAGATCACTTAGGGACATCTTTTCTCCATCAAGAGACATTTATTCGCGGAAAAGCTCACTTTACTCCAGTTAAACAAAGCCCTTCTTATGAAGAAACAGATAAAGATTATCCTTTTATTTTAACTACTGGAAGGATTTATTTTCATTTTCATACTGGTACTATGTCTCGTAGATGCTCTGCTTTAGATAGGGAGGTACCTGAGGGATTTGCTAGTATTAATTATAATGATGCTCAAGATTTAGATATAAAAGAAGGTGAAAAAATAAAAATTATATCTAGAAGGGGAGAAATAGAAGTAAGAGCTTCTATTTCTGAAGCTGTATGCAGAGGAGCTATTTTTGTTTCTTTTCACTTTAAAGAAAGCCCCGCAAATAAACTAACTAGTTCTGCTTTGGATCCAGTTTCAAAAATTCCTGAGCTAAAAGTTTGCGCATGTAAAGTGGAAAAACTATGAAAAATTATATTTTAGACAAAAATTTTCTAAAACCTTTTTTACGAAAAGTAATGAAAAAGGAGAGACTTATTGCTCCTATTGAGTTTAACAAGGATATAATCTTTGATTTTATTGATGAAATTGATGAGATAACTACAAATTTTACCAATTCTATAATTTCTCCTAAAAGATTTTTCTTTCCTCAGAGCGATACTATTTTAGAATACGAAAAAACAAGTCATGTTAAAGTTCAGCCTATAGTTAGTTATGAAAGAAGAGTGATTTTTGGAATTCGTTCTTGTGATGTTTATGGGCTTTTAAATTTAGACAAGTTTTATTCTTTGGGGTATGAAGATATTTATTATCTTCAAAGAAGAGAAAATGTTACTTTAATTAATCTAGTTTGTAGTGATCCTTGTGAAAATGGGTTTTGTATTTATGCCAAAAGTGGTCCTAAGGCTGAAGTTGGATTTGACTTACAATTTACTGATTTAGGGGATAAATATTTTGTGGAAGTAGGTTCTGTAAAAGGTGAGGAGCTGATAAAGATAGCAGAACTTTTTTTTAGCAAAATAATAGAGAAAGATGAAGAAAGAAGGTTTGAAGTGGTTTTAAAATCTAAAAGTTGTTTTTCTCATCTTTATGTAGATTTGCAAGATGCTGCTTTAAAGTTAAAGAATAATTTAGTAAGTGAAAATTTGTGGCAAGAACTAGCTGACCGCTGCCAGAGATGTGGTGGTTGTAATTATGTATGTCCAACTTGTACCTGCTTTGATGTAGTAGACAAAGATATTGAGGGACAAAGAGGAAGAAGAGTTCGTCTTTGGGACTCGTGTGTGCTTGGAGGTTTTACTAGGTTAGCAGGAGGATATAATCCTCGTAGCAGAATAGAAGATAGAGTAAAAAGAAAATTTTACCATAAGTTAAGCTATGAAATAGAAAAATTTCAAGCTACATCATGCGTGGGATGTGGACGATGCACAACTGTTTGTTTAGGAAATATTGACACGGCTAGTGTAGTTCGAAGAATTGTCTTAGGGGAATAATTGTGAAAAATATTTACCTTCCAGAAATTGCAGTAATAAAAGATATAAAAGAAGAAGCTTTTGAAATTAAGACTTATGTCTTGGAATTTTTAAATAAAGAAACAAAAACGAAATTTACCTTTAATCCAGGTCAATTTATAGAGCTTTCTGTCTTTGGGTTTGGGGAAGCACCTTTTTCAATCTCTTCTTCTCCTTACAGGAAGAAAAATATTGAAATTTGTGTAAAAAAAGCAGGAAGTCTAACTAAAAAATTGCATGAGTTAAAAATAGGAGATGAAGTTGGAATTAGAGGTCCTTATGGAAATGGTTTTCCCGTCGAGAAATTAAGGAAAAAATCTATAATATTTTTAGGAGGGGGGATTGGGGTAGCTCCCCTAAAAAGTTTAATTGATTATCTTCTTAAGGTAGAAAATGGATATAAAGAAATGTATATTCTTTATGGAGCTAAAAGGCCAAAGGATATTGTAGGTAAGGAAAACTTTTCTTTTTGGAGCAAAAAAGCGCAAGTTTACCTTACCGTGGATGTTAGTGATAAAAGCTGGAAAGGAGAGGTTGGACCAGTAACTAATCTTCTTCCCAAGGTAAGCGTTAAAGCTAAAGATTGCCTGGCTGTTCTTTGCGGACCTCCTGCAATGATTAATGCTGCTACAGATAGATTGAGAGAAATAGGTCTTTTTGAGGAAAATATTATTGCTACTTTAGAAAGATATATGAAGTGTGGGGTAGGTAAATGTGGTCATTGCACTATAGGTAATAAATATACATGTATTGATGGACCAGTATTTACTAGCAAAGAGATAAAGGAATTAGATAAGGAATTTTAGTGGAAACTATGAGCTCTAAAAATTAAATATTTTCCTAATTTCAATTAATGCTCAAAAATATTAACCCTTAAACTTATATTTAAATCGAACTCAGGTTTGCTACCTCCTAAAATCAACCAACCTATATAATTCTGGTGAATTCTCAATCTAAAGCAATCAAAAGTTGTTCTTGTTTTAATGTTTTGCCCTCTTGTGGTAGACATATTGTTTGTCTTGGTTAGATGAATATCCTACCATAAAGAACCTATTTTTTTAAGTTATCTTTAAAGGTAGGTATGACTTCAGTAAAATCACTTCTTGACAAAAAGGTGCTTTGACAAAAAGGTGCTCTTGAGGTAAGGTTTAGGCATGGAAATAAGGCTAGTAGATAAAGATGAGGAATTTTTTTGTCTAAGAGATAAATGGAATACTATATTAAAAAAAAGTAATCAAGATTGCTTTTTTTTAACTTGGGAATGGGTATATACTTGGTGGAAGGAACTAAAGAATGATAGCGAGCTATATATTTTATTAGCTTTAGAGAAAGAAGAAATTTATGGAATTGCTCCTTTAGTTAAAACTAAAGAAAGAATATTTAAAATCGTTAGGACAATGAAGATAACGTTTTTAGGACAAGGTGAGCCTGCAGATTCTGATTATTTAAATTTTATAATTTATCCTGAGAAAGAAGAAGAGATTCTAAGCTTGTTTGCTGAGTATTTAAAAAAGGATAAAAAAAGTTGGGATGTCATAGATTTAGCAGATATATTAGATGATTCTTATCTTGTGTCAATATTTTGTGAAAATTTAAAAAAAAATAGATTGGTTTTTTCGGTTAATCATGTTGCTGAGAGTGGTCCCTATATTATAGTTCCAGACACATGGGAGAGTTATTTAAATTCTATTGGGCATAAGACTCGTTACAATTTAAGGAAATTTAATCGTAAGCTAAAGAATGATCACAAAGTAGTATTTAAGAAGATAGAAGAAGAAAAACTAATAAAAGAGAACTTTGACAAATTCGTAACGATGCACAAAGAAAGATGGGAAGAAAAGGGAGAATTTAATTATTTTTTAATGCCTTATTTTGATAGGTTTAATATAGAAATAATGAAGCTTACCTTAGAAAAAGATTGGCTAGAGTTTTATGTATTAATGATAGATGGCAGAGAAGAAGGTTATTTGTATGGATTTAAATACAATGGAAAGATATATGGCTATCAAGCGACTGTTAGCAAAAATTATGAAAAATATGGTATAGGTATGCTTCAAATATCTTATTGGATAAAGAGCAGCATAGAAAGAAAGCTTTTAGAGTTTCATTTTTTATCAGGAGATGAGCCACATAAATATAAATTTACCAAAATGAGTAAAAGATTTATAAATATTTTAGTTACTAAAGAAAATATAAAAGGATTGATGATAAGATTAGAAGATACTTTATTTTTACTAAGGTCTTTTATATCTATGAAGGTAAAGTCAAGTGAATATTTAAGTAAATTAGCCAGAAGAATAAAAATATTTATCAAGACGGAAACTTAAATTACAAAATTTTAGTTCTAAAAATGTGTTTAAAGAAATACAAAACAAATAGAATTTAGGGGTTTTTTAAGAAATTTGAAGTTGTTTTTTAACACCTTAACTTCAAAACTCTTAATTCTAAAGCTTTAATAATGAGTTTAATCTTGACCTTTTGGTTAGCAAATTGTATAATTAAGTTTCTACAAAGCAATAGTTAAGGTATAATATTTAAGGTACAACAAACATGACCACCTCCATCGTCCGCGTAGCAATAGTTCAATTAGACTACAACCTAACCT
>JASEGW010000094.1 GCA_030017825.1 bacterium
ATTAGGAAAATATTTAATTTTTAAACTTAAAACAAAGGAACATATTCTTATGTCGAACTCAGGTTAAATTACTATATTTCTATGCATCACAAACTATTAAAAAACATATTTTTATAATTCTCTAATAATTTCAAACCAAAATCTTGACTTTTTTCAGGATGAAATTGAAAAGCTACAATATTGTCCTTTACTACAGTGGAGGTAAAATTTAAATCATAATTAGTTGTAGTAGCTATTATGTTTTCATTGTCAGGTTTTACAAAATAAGAGTGCACAAAATAAAAAAAAGAATTATCCGGTATATCCTTAAATAAAGAAACAATTCTATCGGATTGGTGGTTTATAACTACAGTGTTCCATCCAATATGGGGAATTAATACACTTTTAGAGAATTTAACAACCTTTCCCTTAAATATATCTAATCCTTGATATTCTCCCTCCTCATAGCTTTTTGAAAATAAAAGCTGCAATCCCAAGCAAATTCCTAAAAAAGGCTTTCCTTCCTCTATGACTTTGTATATAGCTTTATCTATATTCAGTTCCTTGATATTTCTCATAGCATCCCTAAAGGCGCCAACTCCAGGCAACACCACCCCTTTAGAGTTGACAATTTCCTGGTAACTATTGGTAACCTTTACTTGAAAGCCTACATATTCCAGGGCCTTCTGCACGCTATGAATATTCCCCATTTTATAGTCAATGACAGTAATCACTATTTCTTATTCTTACCTGTATTTATTATTAAGTCAACAAATTTATTCTTTTAATAATTTCTTGCATATCCTTAATCATATTCTCACAAGTTATATTTCTAATATCGTTTTTTAAAAAAGCATCTTTTGGTTCACAATCTACCACTTCTAAAAACTCAAAATACTGCTTAAGGGTAGATTTATCTATTTTACCACAATTTTTTACTTTTTGTAACTCTTGTATGTATTCCTCCAATTTATCTTTACTCTTTTTTATATCTTCTAAATTATAACCATTAACAATATCTTCAATTATTTCTTTAGGCAAAAATAAATCTATTTCACCGCCTCCTATGCTTCTTAGTATTTCCCAAAAATTCAAGTATACATAATTTAATATTTTTTCTGCTATACAGTCACCATTGTGTCTATCTTTTATTAAAGGAGTATAGTTAAACAACTTACTTAAATCTTTATTTCCTGAAAATAATACCTTTACTTCCTTTTTTTGTAAAGCATAAACTAGCTTAATAGCTTCATTTTCTTTGTTTTTATTTAACAAACTAATAATTTCAACACTCTCTAATACCGCTTCAGGATTAATTATCTTCATGCATTTATGATCTTTACAAATAGTCTTTTTACATCCTGAGCAAGATATCAAAGGAGATAAAATCAAATTACCTGGGCCACCTGGGCCCACCCAAGCGGGACCAGTAATTACAATACTATTTGTAGAAAGAGCTGTAGCAATATGTAAAGCACCTGTATCTGCAGTAATCAATAAATTACATCTTTTGATGAAACCTGCTAATTCCAATAAAGTAGTTTTTCCAACCAAGTCTACAGGATTACTCTGCATGATGTCTATAATATTATTTGCTCTTTCCTTTTCCTTGTATCCCCCAAATAGTAAAACTTTACAATTAAACTCTTTGATTAACCTATCCCCTATCTCCGCAAAATAGTCTTCTCTCCACTGCCTAGAAGGGAAATTAGAACCAATGTTAAGCCCCACTACAAAATTTTCCCTGACAATATTACAATTCATTAATGTTTCTTTACACTTGTCTTTAACTCTCTCATCAAAATAAATTTCCAACCTTCTCCTCTTGGGAGATAGATTGCTCATACGAAGATGTTCTTCAAAAGGTTTTAGAACAGATAATTGGGCGTTTTTTGGATTTACAGAAATCCAGAATTTATAGTTAATCCAACTTGGCCCCTCTATTAAGGAATATCCACACTCATCAATGGTGATACCCCAGCTTTCTTTTCCTTTGATCAACTTATTAAGAAATGCACTTCTATGTGAAGTATGAAGATTAATTACTAAATCAAATTTTTCATCAACTAAAGGAGCAATAAACTTATCAACTTCACTTTTAAATTTATCTAACAAGTTATTGTCATCGATAATTACTTCTAAAAAAAACTTTTTTGGAAAAGAAAATATTCTTTTTATATGAGGATTGTTTTTCACTAAATCAATGTTAGTGTCTTCAGTTAGAAACGATAATTTAGAATTTGGATACTTTTCTTCAAAAGCTTTAAATACTGGAGTAGTATACATTACATCTCCAATAGAGCTTAATTGAATCAAGAGAACTTTTTTAATATCTTTTTTTGTGTTTTTTAAAACTAGCCTATTGCTCAGTTTTTTGGGCCAATTTTTAATTAATATTGACTCTGCAAATAACCTTGTTATCTCCGATAAAGTTAATGGAGTTAAATTCTTACGCTTCTCATAAATAGTTGTATTATTTAGCAGTTTTTCTAAGCAATTATATATACTACCTCCTAATTTTAAAGATGGTGGATGTTTTAATATTACTGCTTTTCTGGACAATATCTCTACATTGTGAATCTGAGCATATATTTCATCTAAACTTTTACTAATAATAAATTTTACATTATGATTTTCTATCAAATATTTTAGATCTATTAATTCCAAAATTATTTTGAATAAATCAATCTCAACTTCAATAATATAAAGCTCTTGATTATTCCTTAACTTTCTTGATAGTTCCCTTAAGTGATAACCCAATCCAAAACCAAGAGCCCATACTACTTGAATTTCTTCTAAATCTACCTCTCTTGTAAGATTATTGGCTTCTCTAAGCGGATCATACAAGCTAGCTAAAGTAATCTCTTTTTGATCTTTCTTTACTTTTAAAACAGGATATCCATTTTTAGAAGATAAAACTTCAAATCTGCTTCTATCTAGAGGGTAATTTCTTATTAAATCATAAAGTCTTTTATCTTTCCTTCTTAAGCAATTTAGATTATTTTCAAAAAACATATTATTTATAGCTTGCCTTTTGTGGAAGGAATTCCTTTAATCCTCTTGTCAAT
This sequence comes from bacterium, assembly GCA_030017825.1. GTDB lineage: Bacteria > UBA9089 > JAHJRX01 > JAHJRX01 > JAHJRX01 > JASEGW01. The sequence continues at coordinate 3,048 of JASEGW010000094.1, forward strand.
TCTAGTAGCTGCAGAAAGAACCCGGCCAAAAGCTTTAAAGATAGCCTCAATGATGTGATGAGTATTATTTCCATAAAGCAGATTAATATGTAGAGTTATTTTGGCAGAATTTGTCAATGCCTTAAAAAACTCCTCTGCTAAGACAACTTCGAAATCACCGGTTTTTTCTTGAGGACACTTTACATTATATACCAATACCGGCCTTCCAGAAATATCTAAAGATAAAGCTACCAAAGCTTCATCCATAGGCAAGGAAATAAAAGAAAATCTCTTTATGCCAGCTTTATTTCCTAAAGATTTATATATGGCTTCTCCTAAAACAATTCCTATATCTTCAACTACATGATGCCTATCTACTTCTACATCACCACTAGCTTTAATCTCCAGATCAAATAAGCCATGCTTGGCAAACAAAGAAAGCATATGGTCTAAAAAGGGAGCATTGGTGTCGATTTTATATTTTCCTTCTCCATCTAAATCAAAAGACATAGAAATTTTAGTTTCATTGGTAGCTCTTTCTACTTTTTTGCTTCTACTGCTCATTTCTTACTCTCCTTATTTTTTTAAAAAACCATTAATGGGCTTTACTTAAAATCTGACTCAACTTTTCCTGGAAAATATCATTTTCTTCCTTGGTTCCCATGGAAATCCTTAGACAATCTGATATTGGGGAAATATTTTTAAAACTTCGAATTAAAATACCTTTTTTTATTAGCTTCTCATAAACATAGTCTGCTTGATTGTTTTCAACTTTAAATAAAATAAAATTTGCTTCACTGGGATAAGCTGTTATTCCTTCTACATTTTGTAGAAAACAGTATATCCGCTCCCTTTCTTCTATTATTTCCTCTGTTTTTTTCTTAAAGTAACTGTTTTTTGATAATACTACTTTAGATACAATCTGGGAAAATGAATTCACGTTATAAGGCAGCTTTACCTTTAGCAAAACATTAATTATCCCAGGATTGGCACATAAAAACCCTACACGAAGAGAAGCCAAAGAAAACATCTTGGAAAATGTCCTACTTATTATAAGATTCGGATATCTTTGGACATCCAGCAAAAAAGTTTTATCTGAAAAACCAAAATATGCTTCATCAATTACCACTAAACTATTTGACTCTTCAATTATTCTATAAATAGCTTCTTGAGAAAAACAATTTCCCGTAGGATTATTAGGATAACTGATAAAGATTATACTATCTTCTTCATAATCTATAAACTTTTGAGAGTTTAATTTGAAATTTTTCTCAAGAGGTATTTCTTCAGTTTTTAACCCCAACATCTTGGCAATTATACCATAAACTTCAAAAGTAGGATAAGGATATAAAATTTTGTTTTCATTTCTTCCAAAAGCCAATAATAGATTTAAGATTAATTCATCGGAACCATTTCCAATTATCACCCATTCCTCAGGTATTTGATAATTAGAAGAAATAATTTTTTTTAAATCACTACACATAGGATCTGGATAGCGATTAAATTTTAATTCTTTTATTTCTTTTATTACCTCTAAAAGAATATCTTCGGGTAAATTATAGGGATTTTCCATGGCATCTAATTTTAAAACACAATTTACATTAGGAACCCTATAAGGAACTAACTTCTTAACTGCTCTTCGTATAAAATTGTCTAAATTAAACATACTTTTTCCACAAAATATTTATCATCTTTTTCTAGCTTCTAACCTCTACCGCATAAGCATGGGCATCCAGCCCTTCTAAATTTGCAATATTCGTTATATCCTTTTTGTATTTATTTAAAGCTTCTTTAGAGTAATATATTAAACTAGATTTTGTTATAAAATCGTCTACGCTTAAAGGAGAATAGAATCTTGCACTTCCTGCAGTGGGAAGCACATGGCTTGGCCCAGCAATGTAATCACCCACTGATTCTGGAGTATAGTTACCTATAAATATTGCTCCTGCCTGCTTAATACCACTTAAATATTTCCAGGGTTCCTTTACACAAAGCTCAAGATGTTCCGGTGCATAATTATTTACAATATCTATTCCTTCTTCTATGTTTTTTACTAAAATTATTGTTCCATTTTTTTGCAGAGATATTTCAATAATATCTTTTCGAGTTCTCTTCTCTTTTTGCAAAGATATCTCTTTTATAACTTCTTGAGAAAGTGCTTTTGAAGTTGTAACTAAAACCGAAGAAGAAAGTTCGTCATGTTCAGCCTGGGATAGTAAATCAGAAGCTACAAAATTTGCTTTAGCGCTCTCATCGGCTAAAATCAATATTTCACTGGGTCCAGCAATCATATCAATAGATACTTTTCCGTAAACTAGTTTTTTTGCTATGGTTACATAAATATTTCCAGGTCCTACAATTTTATCAACTCCAGGAATAGATTCTGTGCCATAAGCTAAGGCTGCAATAGCTTGAGCTCCTCCTACCTTATAAACATTTCTAATTCCCAACAGCTCTGCTGATGCTAAAATATAAGGATTAACTATACCTTTTTTGCCCACAGGTGTACATATAATAATTTCATTTACTCCAGCAACTAAAGCTGGAATGGTCGTCATCAATACTGTAGACACTAATGGTGCGCTACCTCCTGGTATGTAAATACCTACCTTATCGATAGGAGAACATAGCTGTCCTAAAATTATATTTTCTTCTTTTTTTTCTCTCCAAGAGTTTACTTTTTGTTTTTCATGGAATTCTATAATATTTTTTTTGGCAACTACCAAAGAATCGTAAAATTTATCCTCTATGTGTTCTTGAGCATTTAAAAATTCTTTTTCCTTTACTTTTACATTTTCTCTATTTAGTTCTACCCTGTCATATAAATCTGCATACTTAAATAAAGCTTTATCTCCACATTCTCTGACTTCTTTAATAATTTCTGATACTTTTGAAATTAAATCAGGGGTAACACTTGAAAGGAAATCTCTCTTTATAATACTTTTTATATCTTCTTTATCTTTCTTGTCCCAATATCTTAACACTTTCATTTTTAATCCTTTATATATTTAACTTAACCCATCTTTACCACTAAATACAAATAAGTTTAATAATCCCAAGAGGCTAAGTTTTTTTATGGGCACTACAGATTTTAAATCTTAGTATGCTTTGTCCTAATCG
>JASEGW010000095.1 GCA_030017825.1 bacterium
GTGCTTCTCCAAAAGGTATAAACATTTATTAGTTTGGCTTTTTACTTTATTGACAAAAAACATAATAAATTATATAATTTAATTGTTTAAGCGTATAATTAAATATCCAATTTTACAAAGAAATAGCTTAAAGTATGCTTAAGAAACATTTTTCTTTGAACGCTTTTGGCTATTTTCTATTTCATTCTAAATTAGGTATTTTAAAATGAACAATATCTTTCGTAATAAGATTATGCTTGCCCTATTATTCTCTTTCTTTTTCTTTTTAAACCTATTTTTCCTTAATAATTTAAAAGCTGAGGACTATACTCTAAAAATTGGCGATATAATTGAGATATCAGTTTGGGAACACAGAGATTTATCTCGTACCTTAACTATTCGCCCAGACGGCAAGATATCTTTTCCTTTAATTGATGAAATTTTCGCTGCTGGTCTTACATCCAAAAAGTTAGATGATGTTATTACAGAAAACCTCTCTAAGTTCTTCCCTAATCCTAAAGTAACTGTAATTATACAAAAATTTCAAAACAACCAGATCTTTGTCTTAGGACAAGTTAATCGTCCTGGACCTTATATCTTAGATCATAAAATTAAAGTATTAGAAGCTATTTCTTTAGCTGGCGGATTTCTTCCTAATGCTGATTTAAAGAAAGCAGTTGTTTTTAGAGAAAACATAGGTGTTCTTCCCATAAATTTATTCAGTCTTTTAAACTTAAAAAAACTTGAATACAACATATTTTTAAGCCCCAACGATACAATCTATATCCCTGACAACAATGCCAACTTTGTTTATGTAATTGGAGAGATAAATGCTCCTGGTATTTATCAAATAACAGACAACTTAACTCTTCTTAAAGCTATTACTTTGGCTGGTGGTCCTAAAAAATCAGCTATACTCCAATCTGTAAAACTTATCCGGCAATCACCCAATGGGCCTATGATTACCAATGTTAATTTAAAAAACCTTACTTCCAAGCCTGAAGACATTCAAGAGATTTTTCTCAATCCAGGAGATATTGTTTACCTGCCTCCCACTAAATTAGCTAAGTTTAATAACGCATTAGAACAGCTAATGCCTTTATTTACTGCTCTCTTTTATACAACAGGCACTACTTATAATATAAGGGAGATTCGCAAATAAGGAATGAATAGTCAAAATATAAATCAGCCTACTCTTCAATATTATATACTGCTTTTCTGGAAAAAAAAATATTTAATAATACTCTCATCTTTTCTTACTTCTTTTCTTATTTTGGCTATTAGTTTCCTTCTGCCTCCTGTTTATAACGCTACCTCAACAATATTAGTAGAAGATAAAACAGACAAATTATCTTTATTTTTACCACCACCAACTCAAGTTATGAGAAATGAAGTCTTTACTCAATCTGAACTTATTCAGTCCCGTATCTTGTTTGAAAAAGCAGTAACTGAATTAAAACTTGCTGAAAACTATGACCCAACCAAAGATCTCCACTATAAAATTAAAAGATTAGTTTATAGTTTATTTGGAAAAACCTTATCTACGCCCAATAAAGAAAAAATCTATCAATCCATAGTTAGAGATCTCCAAAACAAAGTCAAGATAAATATTCTTGAGGGAACAAATCTTATTCGTCTTACTGTATTTGATAGAAATCCTAAGATTGCTTTTCGCATTAACAATATTATTTTAAAAGAATTCATAAAATTAAATTCTAGCTTCAAAAATAATGAAACTAAAAATATGTATCAATTCACAAAAGACCAATTAGATACTGCTAAAAATAAGTTATCTCTTTATGAAAACCAATTAAGAAGCTTTAAAGAAAAAACTGGTATTACAGAACTTAGCGAAGAGACTCGAGATAGTATTAATATTCTATCCCGATTAGAAGAGCAATATGCTCAAGTCGTAGGAGAAAAAAAAGCTTCTCAATCTAAAATAATTAATATACAAAAAAACATCATCAAGCAAAATAAAGACTTAGCAAATTCTATATTAATGAGCAACCGCCCAGAGATTCTCTCTTTAAAAAAAGAATTAGTAGATTTAGAAATAAACCGAACTAATCTTTTGAACCAAAAACTTCAAAGTCAAGATAATCTTACAGAAATAAACAAAAGCATAGAAAATAAGAGAAAAGAATTAAAAGGAATCATAATAAATACTATCAAAAACGGTACTTCAACAATTACTTCCTATCTACCTGATACAGCTGTTTTCAATTATCAAAAGTTAGTATCTGATTTAATTGCATTAGAAACAGAAATTAATTCTTTTCAAGCCAAAGAAGATGCTTTGCTGAAAGTAATAAACAACCACAAAAACAGATTAAATAAACTACCTTCTATGTATCTAACATTAGCTCAATTGCAAAGAAATGCAACTGCTCAAGAAAGAATAGTTTTAACGCTTATGGAAAAAAATGAAGAGATGCGGATAGCTGGATCTATGGAATTTTCTAATGTTAAGATTATTGATCCTCCTGTAGTTTCATATATTCCTGTCAAGCCTCAAAAAACAATTAATGCTATTATGGGGTTATTTGGAGGTTTTATGTTCTCTATTTTTGTAATATTATTTCAAGAATACCTAGTGACTTTTAAAAATAATATGCTCCATGGTCCGTAATTGTTTTGTTAATTCTTTATGAATAGCACTTTTATGGGCTCTGTTAAGCTAAATTTATAAAACAATGAGATATTTATTAACTATACTTATATTATTTATTCATGTATCTGTATTTCTCCCTACCTTACAAGCTTCTGATAAAAATATTGGAACTGCAGGAGCTACTTTCTTAAAAATAGGAATAGGAGCTAGGGCTTTAGGCTTAGGTGGAACTTATGCTTCCATCGGAGATGATATCGATACCATCTTCCATAATCCAGCTGGTTTAAATTCAACCACCAATCAAGAATTAAGTTTTATGCATTTAGAGTATTTTGTAGATATTTGCTATGAATATTTTGGATACAGCAAACGACTTTCCTTTAACAGAGTTTTAGCTGGCAGTCTTTCCTATCTCCACATGAAAGACTTTACTGGATGGGATACGGTAGGAAATGAAAAAGACAATTTTTCTGCCCATGACTCTCTCTTTAACATAACTTATGCCCAAAATTTGATAGGAAATATTTCCATAGGATCTAATATTAAATTTATTCAGCAAAAACTTGCCAACTATTCTTCTAAAAGCATAGCTTTAGATTTAGGTTTTTTGGGAATTAGCGATACTGAGGCGCTGCGTTATGGTATTTGTTTGCAAAACATAGGAAATAAGGTTAAGTTTGATAAAGCAGAAAATAAACTACCTCTAAATATAAAACTTGGAATAAGTTATAAGTATTTAGATGAAGCTATGGTCACTGGTTTGGATGTCGATTTCCCTTATGATCATAAGATTAATTATCATTTTGGTAGCGAATATACCCTGCTAGATATTTTTGCCTTTAGATTAGGTTATCAAAGCGGTCCTGCAGAATATACTAATGGGCTTTGCGGAGGCTTTGGTTTTAAATATAATAATTTCTGTTTAGATTATGCATTTATCCCCTACTGCAAAGAACTAGGAAACAGTCACTATATATCTCTCTTGTATAAATTTGGATCAGAATTAGAAGAAACAAAACAATCTAAAATAAAAAAATATAAAAAATATGAAAAGATTAAACCTACTTCCGAGGAAAAATCTGAAAAAATATCTAAAGAAACCCTTAAAAAAAAATCATCCCTTAAACCAAAAAGAGAACTATTGCCCAAAAAGTATATTTCATCAAAAAGTACAGTTAAGCCACATCAAAAATATCATCATCCTAAAGAATCTAAATATTACTCTCACTCAAGAAATAATTATTTCTCTGCAAAACATCCAAATATAAAATCTTATGATATCTATAATAATAAATTTTATAGACCCCAAGAAAAACATAAAAAGGTAAAAAGAAATAAGTCCTTAGAATTTGAAACTTATGTTGATTCTGATATTTTCAAAAGTCAAAATGAGTTTATAGTAAGAGAAAACCGTCAATCAGGAACTTGGACTATTAAGAAAGATTTCTTTCCAAAGCCGATTTTTAAAAAGTCTTATAAGCCAAGCATGAAAAAGAAAAAATACTTTTATGCTTATAAAGATTATAAAATGTATCCTTCAGAATACCCTTCTTATTATAAAAGATATTCTAAACCACTAAAAACAAAAAAGTATTCTGATGCTCTTGATACTTATAAATATTATAAAAAAGAAAAGCCAACCATTACATACAATGACTGGCAATACTATTCCTATGATCCTGATACTTATGAATATTTTAAAAACAAATATGGTCTAAAAGAAGACGATTCTACCTTTATTTCTGAAAAATATCCAGACTTAAAAACATATTCCATAGAAAAGCCTCCTGCAAAAGAAATAAAAGAAGAAATAAAAGTTCCTTCTTTATCTCTAGAAGAGACAACTCCCCTAAAAGAAACAAAGAAAGAAGAAATATCCCAAGAAGAAACTATTTGGAAAAATATTAGTGAAGAAATAATAGAAGAATTAAGTAACTAATTATGCCCAAGCTTATTACTCACGCCAAATATCATTGCTTTCATCCTCTTGCTGTAAAGCTACTTAATTTTTTAGATAGTAAACTTTTTATTTTTTTAGTATTTTTACTTGGAATTTCATTTTTAAGTTTATCCTTTATCTTTTTTTCCCCTTTAATCTGCTTATTATTCCTCTTTGGCTTACTTTTTATTTTTTTGCTTTACAAAATACCAGAAATAAGTATTTTCATCTTGATAATTCTTAATGTTACTTTTTTTAACCACTGGAACCTTCCCCGTATCAACTTATTTGGCGGAGCTAGCCTTTTAGTAGGAGAAGTATTAGTATTATTAACATTTGCTATATTAATAATTAGGAATATTAAAAATCCAAGTTTTTTTCACCTTAAGTCTTTTTTCTTATTGCCTTATACAATGTTATTCCTTGTTTGGGGATTTGCAATTTATATCAGTCTATATTACGGAAATAGTTTTACAGAATCTGCCGATTCTCTTCGTAAATGTTTTTATCATATTATCTTCTTTTTAGTTATTCTTACTATCCACCATAAAAATCAGTTGAAAAATATGATATACCTCCTGTATGGATTAGGAGTAATCGTTACTTTTTTGTTCTCTTTTATGGTTCTTTTTGACGGCGCTAAATATTTTACTAATCCCATCTTTAGTGTGGTTATAAGGGAACTGAGAGTTTATGATATTGGCTTGGAAATTACTTCTTTAGGAGGTGGAAGAATCTGCACCGATGGTCCTTACTTGGTTTCAGCTCTATTCTTTGCAGCTTTTACCACTTTAATCAATACTACTAATAAAAAGCACAAAATAATGTTTGCTATTTTTTCCATTCTTTTTCTCTTTACAACTATTATTACTTTCGGAAGAATGCTTTGGTTAACCACTTTAATTGGCCTATTTCTGCTTTTTATTTTTTCTAACAAAAATGCAAAATTACAGTTTTTAAAATATGCTACCTTCTTAATTGTTTTTTCCTTACTATTCTCTATAATTCTTAGTTTTACACCTTTATTCTCTAAGGGAAAATCACACTCCATGATAGATTTTATTCAGAAAAGATTTGCAAGTTTATTCACCAAAACAACTCAGGAAGAAAGTTTTAAATATCGTTACTTTGAGAGTAAAAAAGCTATAGAACATTTTAAAAAATATCCTCTTTTTGGAACAGGATTTCCCTATTCTGTTACTTCTATTTTACGAGAAGAAGGAGATTTGTTAATTTTCGAAAAGTTAGGCGTGGGGCACAGTGGTTATTTAGATATTTTATGCAGTACTGGTATTTTTGGATTATTAGTATATTTATATCTTTCATTTTACGCCATTACAATTGGCCTAAAATATTTTCACCTTTTTCTAAAGGATCCAATACTTTACGGAGTAGTTTTAGGGCTAACTATTAACTATATAAGAATTATGCTCAACGCTACTTCTCAAACAGACTTTTTTGTTCATAACTGTGGTTCTGTAATTGCTTTAAGTTTTGGACTTATTGATGTAGCCATAAGAATTCACACAAAAAAAGAGGCTGTTTAAAACAGCCTCTTTTGCCATTGTTGCTCTATCTAT
>JASEGW010000096.1 GCA_030017825.1 bacterium
CATGGAATTAAGAAAATAAAATAAAAAAACATAATAGGTAATATTTATTCTTTTAATTGAATTTCTTATTTTGCAGAGGGTCTATTTAACGAACATTAAAATGAATTTCATCTCTCTTCTTTTCTTAAAAAATCTATCATCTTTGAAGTTAATTTCAATGCTTCTTCTGCATCTTCTTTAGTTATCTTGACATGATAATCATATCTAGCTTTATTTCGAGAATATAATACACTATTTAATTCTCTCCCTATACTCTTCTCTATTTTTCCTGACAAAACAAATATTTCGCCAAATTTTTGAACTACTCCTCCATGGGTAGATGGAATTTCATCAAGTATAGTCAAGAGACAACCTTTAGCACATAATTCTGCTGAATTGTAAGCAGCATCTACAACTCCACGATATAATTCTTCTTTAAAACTGCATAAAGCTATATCTTGGTACTCTATAGCAAGTCTTAAATAATTCTTCCACTCTTTTTCTTTAATTTCTTCTTTATCCATTAGATAAATCTCCTTTCCATTATTCAGTATCTGATAAAGGAAATACGATTCAATAAACCTTGTCTCATCTATGCAGTAGATTAATGGTTCTATACTTTCGCCAAATTTCAACGCTGTTTCAAAGGAAATATCCAGGCATAATTTTTTTATTTCTGATATTTCATCAAGTGCAATAATTAAAATATCTATATCACTATTCTCTTTTGCAATACCTTTAGCCAAACTACCATAAAGTATAATCTTAGCAATATGTTTTCTTATTTTACTCCTTAGAAGCATTCTTTGATAATATTCTAAAGCTTTCCATTTAGAGTCAATGCTTATTTTGCTAAACTGTTCTGATTTATAAGACAATTCCATTAATAATTCTCTGTTCTATATAAAATAAAATGGTGTCATCTGTTATATCTTTAACTGTTTTAGTTCTTCAGTTGTTCACTGTTGAGCCTGAATATACTCATCAATCTTTCTATAGAATTCCATAGCCTTTTCAATGTATTCATAAACCATATCATGCTCTGGAACAACAAAATCCACATAATCAAATTTCTGTCGATATTCAAAAGTTTTATTGTATAGCTTTCCCATTTCTATTGAAAAAATGCCTGTTTTTATAAACTCATGATTAAAATATCCTTTGACTTGTCCATGTTTTGAAAAAGAGGTGTCCTTTAGGGCAAGTAATGCTTGAACAGCATAAAACATAGCATAGTAAATACGATTCATGGAAAAGGCAAGCATTCCTTTCTCAAACATTATCTCTGCTGCATGGATAGATTCCTTAGATCTATCCATTCTATAAGAAATTAAAGTTTTGATATCTTTTTGTTTCATACCGTTATTCCTTCAGAAAGTATTTTCTGATAAATCGGCAAAACATTATACTTTTTCTTCGTTACTTCGTCACTCAATACTATTAGATCAATGAGACAATCATATTTTAGTTCTAACTCGTAAGCAATATCAAACAAAGTCTCCTCTATTTGGCGATTTACTTGAAAAAGACAAACAAAAATGTCAATATCCGAGTATTCTCTGCGATCTCCACGAGCCGAGGAGCCAAATATCCTCATTTCACGAAGTTCATATCTATCAGAAATCTTTGTCTTTAATTCTTTAGCAATTTTACGAACTAACTGTTCCATAGCTATACTTCTTCATCTTATCTTTCCTATTAATGATTCTTCCACTACTTGCTAAGTATGAAATTTGGGATCAATCTTTGACAGCCTGTTGTTGAATGGCATGGAGTTATCTTCAGATTCTGCCAATATTTCTTTTGCCTTCTCTATTAAACCACTGTGTCGATAAGCTATTTATTTATAGCTTTACTACTTCAATGCCTTTATCTTTCAAATTTTTTATGCTTTCATAAATCTCTTCTTGGAAACCCAATGAGGTTATAACTACTACCTCTGGAACCATTTTTTCAATTTGACTGGGATGAGCTATAATTCTTCCAGCAAATTCTGTTCCTTGCTTATTTTGATCTTTATCTACAATACCTATTACGTCTAAACCCAATTCATCAGCAGCATTAAAAGCCACTTCTGCCGTCTCTCCTGCTCCATACAATACTATCCTATGCATCTTTTCCTTCTTTAAATCCATCATGCGTAACTTTAGTTCATCCTTAGCATTTTTATATAATTTTATAGCTTCTATTAAATAAGACATCAATAAATTACTCTTTCTTGTTATCCCTTTTCCAGTTAAATGGTAAGACATGGTACGGCGTGAATTCCCTCTCATTTCTATATAATTATTCCTTATCAACTCTTTCATGTAATTATTAATCATAGAAGGAGCTAATCCTACCATAGAAGCTAAAGCACTTTGGCTAATATGGCTATCTTTTTTGACTTCTATTAGTATCAAAAGTTCTCTTAAGGCAGGAGTAGGCTGTAAAAACTGAAGATTATTTTCTTTAATAATTAAATTATCGTAACTTAACATTTCTTTCCTATGAAACATTTCTAAAGTATTAAATTTATTAAGTTCTTCTAAATTAATAGACATAACATCTATCTTCATTCATAGAGTGAATTAATTTGTTTAAATTATACACACTCGTCCATTTATGAACGTTTACATTAACACTCTCTTCTACTTTATATGTTTCTTTATTTCCATGACTACTTCATTGGCTACATTTACAGCTCTTACTGCATCTTCTTCCACCGGCTCGCCCAAGGGAAGAAGGCCTTCTTCTGCAGGGTATCTTCCTCTATAAATACTATCTATAAAAACAATATCTTCTTCATTAACTTTTAGAGTTAAATTATATTCTTCTGCAACTACTATCAATCTCTCTATACTATGAATCTTTTCCAACTCCCAACCCTTTTGAAGAAGGCCTACTTTTAAACTTTTTTCTATTGCTTGTTGGGAATAGTAGCAAGCTCCTCTAAAAAAATTACCCTTACGAAGATAGTTTGCCATTTTTAGATCTTCATCAACTTGTTTTAACCATTGCTTAATAGAGTCTTTCATATATAAAACCTTTCCTTCTTTTTGAATAAGTCTTAAAAATAGACTACCCTTAAAAAAACATTCTTTTAACTTAGACACTGATACAACAAAAGGATCTATAGAAAATCTTTTATAATATTCTCTTATATTTTTAAAAAGAAGCTTATTAAACTCTTTTATTGTTCTTTTATCATCTTCGCTCACCACTAAAAGATCAAGATCTTCTCCTTTTCCTTCCCTAGCAACAGAACCAAAAACGACAACTGAAATAGGTTGGAACTCTTTAACAATCTTATTGCTTACCTCTCTTGCATCTTTTAAGGTAACCATACTAATTTCCTAAATCTTTCCTTGACCGATATAAATAAATCTTAATCTTCATTAAAATTCTTTATATTTTTATTAATTATTCATTCATTGAATGTTTTAATATTATTATGACACACCAATATTAATTTGTCAAATAAAATTATCAGATTTTGCCTTGACATGGATAACCCTTTTGGTTGACTATACTCCACTCTAAATACATTTGATACTCCTCTTCAAAATTAGGAGTAAAAACATCTTTTTTTAGAAAAAAATCTATCTCTTTCTTGTCCCAAAATTTACCTTCTTCTATTTCCTCACGATTAATTACAATTTCACCATCATAAACAGTTTTATAAGTATAAACCATTTCTGACTCACATTCACTGCGATGAATATAATTATACATATAAATTAATCTTATCTCTTTTATTCCGAGCTCTTCCTTCATCTCCCGATAAGCAGCTATTTCAAAACTCTCCCCTGGATTTAGATGACCCCCTACAGAAGTATCCCACTTGCCTGGTTGAATATCCTTTGTTTTAGATCGTTTTTGAAGGTATAGCTCATTTTGAGAGTTAAACACTAAAACATGGGCAACTCTATGAATAATGCCAGGATTATTATGACATTCTTTCCGAGAAGCCATTCCTATAACATTTCCTTTTTTGTCTACAATTTCAAAATTTTCCTTCTCCAATTAATATTTAACCCCTAATCCTTTAATTCTTTCTTCTAGTTGCTCTTTTGAGCTAAAATGAATCCCTACCATACCAATACTTTCAGCTACTTCTGCATATTCTTTCCTATCATCAATATAAATACAATCCTTAGGACTAACGTCAGCTTTATTTATTGCTTCATAAAATATTCTTTTATCTGGCTTTCTAAACCCCAACTTATAAGATAGAATATGTTCTTCTGGAATCTTTAATATATCAAACTTATTGTAAGCCCATTCGAAATGAATTTCGTTGGTGTTAGAAAGTAAATACACATGATAATTCTTTTTTAAAGTTTCCATTAATCTCCTCATAGAAGGAACTTCAAAAAAAATATCTCCCCATACCTTTTTAAAATATTCAAAATTTATATTTGATTCATCTATTTCAAATCTCCTTAATACTTCTCTGTAAAAATTAAGCGAAGATATTCTTCCTTTGTCATACTCTTCTTCAAGTCCAGAGATAAATATACCTTCATAAATCTCTACAGGTGAATAACGAGAAAATTCTGCTAATCCTCGACATGAATCCATATGATCAAAATCTAACATTACTTTCCCTAAATCAAATATTATCAGTTTATACATATCAAAAAGCATCTCACAATCTTCATAATCATCCTGTCTCTTTTTCTTATGCTTCAAATCTGAAATTAAAAAAGCGAATCTAAAGCCTCGCATCACAGGATGTATAGTTCTTTACTCACCTATTATTTTTACCAATATTTCTTTTTCTCTTTTTCCGTCAAACTCTACATAATAAATAGTCTGATAGGCACCTAAATCTAATTCTCCTGAGGTAATAGGAACTATTACCTGAAGTCCATTTAAAACTGATTTTAGATGACCTGCTGCATTCTTTTTATGGTCAACGCAATCATGTTCGTAATCATTATTAGGAACTAAACGATTTAATATTTTTTGGTAATCTCGGGTAAGTCTAAAATCACTATCACTAATATAAATTGCCGAGCTTGTATGATGAGAAAACACAATGATCAATCCTTCCTTAATGCCACTTTTCCTGCACATCTCCCTTACTTTTTGAGTAATATTTACAATTTCTTCTTGTTCTTCAGTCTTTATTATTATCAAATCTCGAAAGCTCTTCATTTTATCTATTTCTTTTTTTTAAATCTTCTAATAATTTTGCTACATCTTTATTGGCTGACCTGGCAACTATGCTGCATACAAAGATAAGTACAGAAAATTGCCAACCTTCGCTAGGGCCAACAATCAAACCAGTCTTTACATCTTCATTTCTTTCTAGTTGGTTTTTAAAATCGCTTACTGCTTTCTCTAATGATCCCTCAAACACATCTAAATTAGAAGTTTTATGGTGATATTTTAAGGAAGGGAAAGTAATTCCTCTGAGCAAGAAGAATGATCCCAGTATGCTTTTGTCAATATGATAATTGCTTTCAAAATCAAATCCTTCGAATATAGGATAATTCTTTGGTAATATAATTAATGGTTCATGAACTAATACATTTCCTTTTCTTACTACAGTATCTCCAACATTAACTTGTGATTCGGACAACATTATATAAGGAATTTCTGTGGTTTTAAATATTTGCAAAGAGCTTATACGATATCTAACTACCTCTGTCTCTCTAACAGCTCTTTCCCAACTTTCTTCTAAACTCATAATACTCCCCCCTTATCTGCTTCTTATATATAATTTTACTTTATAATTTATCACTTTTCAATAACTATTTAACCTGAGTTCGATTTAAATATAAGTTTAAGGGTTAATATTTTTCGTTAAAATTTCAATTTAGCGAAGAAATATTATACCTCCTATTAACGCGAATATGAAAACTAAAAATTAAGAATATCTCAATAAATAAGCATAAGTAGCCGAATAAAGAAATAATTAAAATATTAAATCTTTACTTATTGGAG
>JASEGW010000097.1 GCA_030017825.1 bacterium
TGCGATGGTGGCAGATAAGGGAATTATTATCAACTCAGGTAAGAATTACTACAGCAATGAGGAATAAGGAGGGCAAACGAATTTATATCCGGAATTGTTTTGACCCAGAGCCGTTTCACAAGGCGATCTATAATGCCCTTGGGTTGAATTATTACCCGATTAGGACAAAGCATACTAAGATTTAAAATCTGTAGTGCCCATAAAAAAACTTGACCTCTTGGGATTATTAAACTTATTTGTATTTAGTGGTAAAGATGGGTTAAATATTCTTTAGCTTCTTTATTCTCTGGCTCTATTTTTAATACTTTCTCGTAAAACTCTTTTGCCTCT
Source organism: bacterium (assembly GCA_030017825.1). Taxonomy (GTDB): domain Bacteria; phylum UBA9089; class JAHJRX01; order JAHJRX01; family JAHJRX01; genus JASEGW01. Next base: position 331 of record JASEGW010000097.1, read on the forward strand.
TTCTTTGATTTTTCCTCCTCATACCACCTAGCAAGCTCTATTAAAGCCATAACATCTTGAGGAGCAAGCTTTATAATATTTTCATAGCATTCTTTAATATTGCCTTTATCTTTATTCTTGTTATACAATTTAGCCAAACAATGCCAAATATCTATTCTGCTACTGTCAATTTCCAGAATATTCCTATAGTATTTTATACTTTTTTCAACTTCTAAAGTTTTCTCATTTAACTGGGCTAGCCTTAGTAATATTTCTATATTTGCGGGACAAATTTCTACTAATTTTTCTAAACACTGATATTCATTTTGAACATCTTTTGTATTTCGATACAAACTATATAACTCATACCAAGCCTTCTCATTATCTATCTCTATGCCAATAATTCTTTTTTGACAATTAATAGCCTCACTTAAGTTGTCAATCTCTTTGTATATCAACCCTAAACTCTGCCAAGCTTTAATGTTTTCTGAATCTCTAAATAAAACATAGCGATAGCTATTGATAGCTTCTTCATAATTATCATCTAAGGCATATACTTTTCCTATATCCAACCAATTCTCTAAATTATCTTTATCCATCTCTGTCAATCTATTATAATATTTTATAGAATGCTCGTAATCACCTAAATTCTTGTAAGTTTCCCCTAAGTTCCTCCAAACCTTCACATTAAAAGGGTCCACAGTAATTATTTTAGTGTACACAGAAATGGCCTTTTCGTAATCTTTCATTATGCAATAAGTCTCTGCCAAACCAAATAATATTTCTATATCATCAATTATTACCTTTAAAGCTTTATTAAAACAAACAATGGCTTCCTTAAAATCATTATTTTCTTTATGAACAAGCCCCATTCTCTTTAAAGCTTCTTTGTTTTTTGGTTCAAGATCTAATATTCTCTTTAAGCATACCATTTCTTGATTGATATTTTTATCCTTCTCGTAAGCCTTAGACAATCTTAACCAATTACTTATATCTCGCTTATCCCGCAATACTTCTCTTCTTAGACTCTTTATTTCAGCACTATCAGAAGTATCTCTTCTTTCAAAAGCTAAGCCTAAATTATACCAAGCTATTTGAAATTCAGAATCTATAGCTACTACTTTTTCTAAACATTCAATTTCATTTTCTAAATCATTCTTCTCTTTATATAAGAGCGACAAATCAAACCACCCTTTAGCATTTTCTTCATCAAGAGCTAACATCCTTTTAAAACAATTTGATTTTTTATCAAACTCAGTCTCAATAGTATATAAATTTGCTAATCTATACCAAGCTAACACATATTCTGGATCCATCTCCACTACTTTCTCATAACAATCCATAGCCCTGTTCATCATATACTTTTCTTCGTAAATCACCCCTAAATTATAATAAGCATTAGCGCATTTAGAGTCAATCACACTAGCCTTTTTAAAGCTTTCTATGGCTTCGTCAACCCTTCTTATACTCTTATAACAAAGTCCTAAATCACACCAAATTTCTGGATCATCTTTAATTATTTCAGTAAGTTCTAAATAGCAATCTATTTCTTTGTTTTTATCCCCTTTTTCTTTGTAAATCGAAGCCATATATTTCCATGCATTTATATGCTTAGGATCTATTTTCTTGCACTTATCTAGATAATCAAGAGCTAAATCTATTTTATGCTTCCTGCTATAAATCAAACCCATACAGAACCAAGCATTTGCATAATCTTCATTTATTTCTAAGCATTTCTTTAAATAATCTTCAGCCTGCTCTAACTTATTTTCTTTTTCACAAATTATTCCAATGCTACACCAAGCCTTATAATAATCATTATTAATTTTTATACATCTATTAAAACATGCTCTAGCTCCTTCAAAATCACCTTCTTGATCATTAATTACCCCTAAAATATACCAGCTTTTCACATCTTCTGGATCTATGGAAATAACTTTTCTGAACATATTGATTGCTTCTCTTCTTTTTTTTATTTTACTGTACGCAACACCTAAATTAAACCAAGCTTTCTTATAGTTTGTATCAACTTCAATGGCTTTCTCGTAACATTCTATTTCCTCCTTTATTAAGCCTTTCCTTCTATATACTATTCCTAAATTATACCAAGCTTGTTTTTGTTCTGGGTTTGATTCAATAGCCCTTTTATAACATTCAATTTCACTATACTCATCATCTCTCTTTTTATACAATATAGCTAAATTATACCATGCTTTATCATGAAATGAATCTATCCTTGTTGCTTCCCTATAACTCCTAAAAGCAAATTCCTCGTTATTAATTTTTTCATAAGCAATCCCAATTTCATACCAAGCATCCTCACAATCAGGCTCTATTTTTATTACAGATTTCAAACAATTTATCTCTTTTTCAAAGTCACCTTCTCTCCTATATATCATAGCAATATCATACCAAGCTAATATATAATCTGGTTCCATAGATAATATTCTTTCTAGACACTCCTTTTCTTTCTCAATATTCCCTGTTTTCCTGTACGCAGAAGCTAATCCATACATTGCCTCATTACTCTTCTCGTTTAATTCCAATGCTTTCTCATAGCAATTTTTTGCCTCTTCATATTTTTCTAATTTTTCATAACAATTTCCATATCTTAGCCAAAAAGTATAGTTTTCTTTATCTATAACTAAAGCTTTTTTTATACATTCCATCTCTTCTTCTATTTCATTTCTCTTTCTATGAACTAAACTTATATCATACCACATAATACTACAATCAGGATCCACTTTTAATGCTTCTTTGAAACAACTAGCTGCTCTCTCTTCCTCTCCCGAATCTTTGTAAACCATACCCAAATTGTACCATGCAGAGGCATCATCTAAATATATTTTTATAGCCGCATTAAAACATTCTTCAGCTTTTTCTGTGTTGGCACGTTGGACATACGCAAATCCATAATTATACAATATCCTAGCATTTCCCCCTGTTTTCTTTTTTTTCACCCTCTCTATAGCAAATGGGGATAGTTTCATGAATTCATCTCTGTGGATAGCAAGTTTACTTATTACCCAGAGAATAGAAAGATTTTCTTTATTGTCAAGTAGTTTGGAGGAGATTTTTTCTTTTTGTCTATCGTTTAACTCTTCATATTTATCACTTAAGGCTATTAAGGCTTCTATCTCTTCAGTATCTATTAAGATGTCTGGTAAGATATGAGTTTTTTCATAAGTAGAGGTATTTTCTGGAGAGCTTATTAGCTGTTTTAGTTCATCATAGATATCTAAGATAGAGAGAGTGGTAAAGTTTGGAGAAAGTCTGCTGAGTAAGCTTTGATAGATAATACCTTTTTCTTTTAGAGAAGCAGTTACTTTATCATCTAAACCATAAAGCTTTAAAGCAGAAGAGATTACTTCTTCAGTAGTGCCGTCTAAGTAAGAGATTACTTTTAAGGCAAAACGCTCTCCGTCATTTAAAGAATTATACATTCTTTGACAAGCCTCTGAAACTTTAGTAGGAATATTGCTTAGTATTTCTTGTTTAGTCTTTATTCCTTCTTTAAGCTGTCTATATATGGCCACTAAAGAAATAATAGGCAGCTCTTTTTCAGATAAAGCATCTTTTAGCTCTTGAGTTTCAAGTTTATGGCTAAAACATTTAATAAATTTATCTAAGTCATCAGAGGTTATTAATCCCGGAAGTTCTTCTTCTTTAAAGAAAGAAGATAGCTTGCGTCTTTCTCCTTCTGACAGCTTTTTCTTAGATGAGGTAAGATAGAGAGTAGTTTTTGGAAATCGTTTCTTTAGGTCTAATATAAATTTTAGTACAGAGATATTCTTATCTATATCGTCAAAGATTAAGACAAGGCGCTCTCTCTCTTTTTCTTCAATCTTTAATCTCTTTAAGAAGGTGCGGATACTGGGAACTTCTTTATGAAAGGAGATAAATATAGGGAAGTAACCTTGTTTTAAAGCTTTTAGGCTTAGATAGCCTAAAAAACTACTCTTTCCAGAACCAGGAGGACTTAAGAAAAGATAGTTTTCTTTAAAGTTTAGTTTTTGGAGAAAAGAGGTAACTTTCTGGGTAGGAATAAAGCATTTTTCTACTTCTTCTTTGACCAAAAGAGGTCTGGTAAGAAGAGTATCCTTTATTTCTTCATAACTCTTGCTCTCTTCAAACCGACGGTAGCTCCATTGGAATTCTTCTAATCTTAGGGGAGCTGATTCCAGGGTTTTTCCTTTTCTTAGATAGTAGCTTTCTAAGTATTCTTCTCTTACTTTATGCTTTAATGTCTGTTGTCTTCTTTTATAGTAACGAATTACTTCTTCTATCTTGTTCTTCTCTTCTTCAGTTACTTTATTTATAAGTTTATTTAAGAGCTCAATGCTTCTTCCTAAATAAGTAAAACGCCACTCTGAGGTCTTGGGAATACTTCTGGGAAAGAAGAGGTTTTCTACTAAGAAATTTATATGTTCTTCTTCTAAGCGATCATAGCCGCAAAGTAAGAGCTCGCTTTTAACTTTAAAGATTTTGGGAGCAAATTTGCTCTTCCACCAAGAGAAGAGTTTTTGCTCTTGGCTCTGAATGTAATTTCTTTTATTATTTGTTCCTTTCTCTTGAGAATATTCTTGGAGAAATTTTTCATAATCAGGAAGCACTCCTTCGTAGATAAAAGGAGCAATACTTACTTCCTTGGAAGGTTCTTCTGTATACTGCCATTTTAGATCTATGTCCATGATGATAATACCTTCATCATCTTTAGGAAGTCTAAAGCTCTTTCCTTCTTCTTGCATTAGAAGTTCTGCTTTCTTTCCTAAGTAACAGTATATTTTAGAACCTCCTCCCTGGGAAGTGTTAACATAAAGGGCAATTCTCTTGTATTTTTCTATACGAAGACGAATTTCGTTTTCAAATTCCGTAGTTTCTAAAGCCATAGCAGGAATGATAATGAAGTTGCTGCCATGGAATTTTTCAAAAGTGCAGTATTTGCTTCTATTCTTATGTTTACCATTTATAAAGTCTACTCCTAAGAAGACAGAAAAAGAGTATTCATTCTTTACTCTTATCATCTTCCATTTATCGCCTAAGCTTAGATATGGTTCTTCAAAAGAGGCAGGAGATAACTTTTCAATCCATTCTACTTTACCATCAGGAAGAAAGATAGTTGTTCCACTTCTACCTTCTTGGGTATCAATGCCATAGCTTAAAAGATGAGAAAGGTCTTTTTTTCTTAAGGATTGACTGGCAGCAATAATAGTCATCTTGCTACTTTGAGCATATTCTTTCATGAGAGGAAGGCAATATACGGGGATAGAGTATTCTGGAAAGACTACTACTTGAACATTTTTCTCTTTGCAGAAAGAGAGAATATGTTTTAGTTTCTTTTCTATCATTACCAAGTAGCCTTCTTTGATTTTTTCTTTTAAGTTGTTTATCTCATTCTGGTTCTCAGGATCTGAAAGCTTAAGATCGGCAAGTCCTACAGCTTCTTTTTCAAAAGAAGCTGGTTCGCAAAGATAATCCTTTTCTTTATGAAAACAGGTTAGGTTGTAGTCTAATTGAACTATTGCTACGCGGACGATGGAGGTGGTCAT
>JASEGW010000098.1 GCA_030017825.1 bacterium
ACTTCGCACTAAGGAAATATGTTGTTACATTGAACATTGCTGAATAGTTACAATACTTGATAATTATACTTCATCCATACTTCCACTTCTATATCCTTCAAAATCAAGGGTAATATAAATATAACCTATTTCTTGAAGTTTCTTTGCTATTTCCTCCTTTTTATCAAATAAAATATTGATCTCTTCCTTGGGCACTTCAATCCTACATAGATTATCAAAATGTCTTACTCTAATTTGAGAGATATTGAAGGCTTTAATATAATTTTCAGCTTTTTCTACCATTTGTAAGGCTTTTTTGGTAATTTTTTTTTCATAGGGAAGCCTAGTAACAAGACAAGAATTTGCTGGTTTATTATAGTTTAAAAGGTTTAAGCCTTTGGAAATATTTCTGATATCATTTTTTGTTAAACCTGCCTCTTCCAAAGGAGAGCGAACATCAAATTCAACAGCTGCTTGTTTTCCTGGTCTATTAAAAGAAAGATCTGAGGCATTAGAACCGTCTGAAATATAGTTAAGTTTTTTATGTTTTGCAATATGTGATAGTCTGCTAAAAAGATCCTTTTTGCAAATATAACATCTATTTTTTGGGTTATTTGAAAAGCCAGGAATAGTTAATTGGTTAACATTAATTGTGATATGTTTTACTCCTATTTCGCTTGCTATTTTTATTGCAGATTTAATTTCAGAATCAGATTGGATATAAGATTTAGCAGTAATGGCAACTACTAAATCTCCAAGTAGATCATGGACTACCTTGAGTAATAATGTAGAATCTACTCCTCCGGAATAAGCAATAAGAGTGCTCTTCATATCTAAAATAATTTTCTTTAATTTTATTAGCTTTTGATTTTCAGTCATTTATCTTTTTAATTTTGGAAGTGTTTAGTAATTAAGTAGAATTAAAAGTTTAATTGTAGGAGGAGGCAAAGTTCAAATCATATATACATATATAGATTTAAACTCTAAGTTTTTCTATTTTTTCTATGCTTAAAGGTTTTGTTATAATGCTCTTTTTTAATAAAAGGTTATCTTTCCAGTAAGACACTGTGATTTTATCTTCATTCTTAGCATCACTATACCTTGCTGTAATTGCTGCTGCGATTTTAATAGCTTCCTTGTTCGTTCCTTTGATTATAGTTATTGGGCTTTTATAATCTTTTACTTCTAAAAAAATATATCCCTTTTCTTTAAGCTTAAGTAGCTTTTCATTTTCATCTTTATTTCTGCCAACTATAACTTTAACTCCATTATCCAAGCGGAAATGTCTTCCTATTCTAAGAAGTTCAATATCAGTGATACTAAAGTCTAGTTCTTTAAATAGTAGTTCTTTTAAACGATTAGAAAAACTTGGTTCTGTAAGCTTACAACCTCCAGCTGGGGTTGGATAGCTTTTAATTCCAAGTTCTTTAGCTAATTCCATTTGGGGTTTTCTAGACCGCCCTGAAAAGGAAAACATTTTATCTCTATCTATTAAACCTTCTTTTTCAGGAAGAGTTTCTAGTAATAGTTTTTGGGATAGAGGACGAATAATTTTACCTTTAAATCCGGATTCTTTTTCTACAATATAAAGGGTATCTTTTGATTGGGACTTTGGTCGCTGCCCTAAAACTTCACCTGTAATAATAAAGGAAGCTCCAATATTTTCCATGAATTCTCCTGCTTTTTTTATCATTAAAGCATGACAGTCTATACAAGGGTTCATATTTTTGCCATAGCCGTATTTGGGAGATTTCACTACCTCGAGGAGATCAAGAGTAATGTCAAATACTTCAAGAGCTATACCAAGTTGCTCAGAAACCTTAACAGCCATATCTTTATTAAAGAATGGACTTATAAAATTTATTCCAATTATCTCAATGCCATGAGACAAGATAGTTTTTACTGCTAATATACTATCTAATCCACCTGAAATAAGTGCTACTGCTTTTCTATTCATTTTAATTTCCAAGAGGCTAATATTCATAATCTTCAGTTTTATAGCCCAGTCTCCTAATAGCTTCTTTTATCTCCTCGGTAGATATATTTTTATCATATTTTGTCTTAATGGTTTTATCTTTTAAGTTTACTTCCACAAGCTTTACTCCTTTAAACTTCTCTTTTTTAATCCTTCTGGTCTTCTAAAGTTTAATACAATTAATCCAAAAAGAATTAATGAACTGGCTAATTGTAGATTATAAGAAAGTATTTCTTTATGAGGCAAAGTATGCTCTAAGAGAATAGGGCTAGTCCATAAAATATCAAGAAAATAACCAAAGCTTATACTGCAAAAAGAGATAGATACTAAATAAATAATAATAGTTTTTATTCCTAAATATCGAGTAAGAACAACTAAAGAAGCTATGTTAGTTGCTGGACCTGCAAGAAGAAATACAAGTCCTGCTCCAGGGCTCATGCCTTTTAAGATTAAAGCGGCAACAATAGGAATAGACCCTGTAGCACAGATATAAAGTGGTATACCAACAACAAGCATGATGACCATGGCCTGCCATCCAGAACCTAAGTAGCTATAGATAAGCTTATCAGGAATAAGGTAGGAGATAAGTCCTCCAATTAGTATTCCAATAATCAGCCACTTAGAAATGTCTTCTAATAATTCTACAAAGGCATAGTGAAAAACACCCTTGATCTTCTCCATTAATGTGTGTTTATGAGGCTCATCTGTGTTGCATAATTTACACTCATCATTATTTAAAGAATTAGTCTTATGCTTTTCTTTTCTGCAAACTAAATTTTCCATTATTCCAGCAAATATTCCTGTAATGCCACAAGCAATTACTCGGTATACAGCAAACAATGGTCCTAATAAAGAATAAGTTGCGGCAATAGAGTCCACTCCTGATGTTGGAGTGGAAATGAGAAAGGAAAGAATAGCTCCTTTACTTGCTCCTTTTTTCTTTAGCATTAAAACTGTGGGAACAACTCCACATGAGCATAAAGGAAGAGGTATGCCTAAGATGGATGCTTTGAATACTGAAGTAATATTTCCTGCTCCAAGATGCTTTGCTACCCATTCTACATTAAGAAAGATATGAAGCAATCCTGCAAAGAAAAAGCCAAAGAGTAAGTAGAAGCTCATTTTGTTAAAAAGATTAACTGCTTCTACAAGAATACCCCATAAAATATCAAGCATAAGTTTTTCCCATTAAAACTAATATTCAAAGCATGCTATTTATCATAAGCTGCAAATTGTCGGTATTTAAAAATAAAGAAGTTATCGGATAATTAATTTCAAGTTAAGAATTACTATAATCCCAAATTTACCTTCTACTATTTACTATCAGCTTACATCATCTCTTCTCCGCAGGATTTAATAGCCTTGTCTATCTCTTTAGTAAGAGTGTCAGGTAGACCCATGATACTTACATCCATGAATCCTCGCACAATAGTAGATGTAGCCTCAGATACAGATAACCCACGAGCCATAAGATATTCAATCTCTTCTTGAGCTATTTTGCCTACTGCGGCTTCATGGCTTAAGTCTATACCTTCTACCTTGCCTTCTATTTCTGGAATGGCATGAACAAGACCATTTCCAATAATGAGTCCTCGGCATTCAAGATGAGCTTTTGTATTTGGCATCTCACCTACAAGATGACCCCTAGTTATAATATTTCCACCATTTGCTATGGTTCTTGCTATTATTTCTGCTTTGGTATTTGGCGCAGAGAGAATAACTCTTGAACCCACATCTAAATTGGAGTTGGCATGAGCATAAATAATAGAGTTGTATCTAGCCATAGCTCCTTTACCAATTAATTTAGCTGTAGGATACATTTGAAGAGACTTAACAGGTTTTAAACATATGTAATTTGATAAAAAAACACCATCTTCTTCAATTATAGTTGACGTTCTTGGCCTAACCATAATATTTTCTGCCCAAGCATGAATCATGGTAAAGCTTATCTTAGCACCTTTTTTTACATAGAATTCGTTTATTCCAATGTGAAGTCCTTCTTTGACATGAGAAGCTGTGGCACAGCCTGTAATAATATTTAACTCTGAACCTTCTTCAGCAATGATCACATTATGAACATTTTGGCTAAGTCTTTCCTTTCCTATAAAAAGACAGGCCTGGATGGGAAAGGTTGTCTTAACTCCAGGAAGAGCTCTGATAAAATATCCTTGATGGGGATTAAGATGAGTAGTAGCTGTATACTTATCAGTATCAACAGGAACTAATTTTCCAAAATAGTCTGTCAGCCAATCATATTTTTCTAAAGCAGAAGCAATACTCATTATTTCAAGGCCTTCTTGATGAGAGGATTCATGAACTACGGAATGATCCATCTGAAGAAAGGTTCCAGTGCGACCTTCTTCACTTGCTTCAATACCCGCTTCCCTCATTCTATTTCTATCTTGATTATTTAAAGACGATAAATTCTCTATATAAGGATTTTCTTCAGTGATCTGATTGTAATCATTAATATCGATATCTTCGCCTAAAGAAGCCTTTTTTAAGAGAGCTTCTTTAGCTAATTCATTGTTGTTCTTCATATTAATCTCCTTCTACTCTAATTTCTTATCGTTTGCAAACCATGCATTCTTCGTAACCTCTTTTTCTAATGTCTTCTAAAATCTCTCGAGGATTTCCCATACAAGAAATTCTTCCATTAGCTAAAACATAGCCTTTATCAGCTTCAAGATAATCTAAGATGTAGCCAGTATGAGTTATAATCAAACCTGACTTTTTTCTCTTTCTATGAAGGTGTTTTTCTAAAAGGTTATTACATATCTTACCCACCAAAGCCATATTCTCTAAATCAACACCACTTTCTGGCTCATCTAATAAGACTAAATCTGGAGATTGGGCTATTAGCTGAAGAAGCTCAGATCTTTTCATTTCTCCACCAGAAAAGTTTAAATTTATATCTCGATCAAGAAAATCTAACAAATTAAGTTGACCTGCCAATTCTTCACAGCTTGCTAAACCTTTGGAGGCAATTTCGATCATCTGTCTTGTTTTTACGCCTCTGACCACAGGAGGACGTTGCAAAGAAATACCAATACCCATTCCAACTCGTTCATTAATAGGTAAATCATTTATTACTTTTTCCTTAAAGATTATTTCACCCTTTGTTATATTATAGCCTGAAAAGCCCATAATCGTTAGCAATAAGGAAGTCTTTCCACCTCCATTAATTCCAAAGAGTATACAAGTTTCTCTTTCCTTAATCTCTAAGTTTATTCCTTTTAAAATTTCTTTACCAGAAATCTCCACATGAAGATTCTTGATGTATAGCATTTATTACCTCCTTTTAGCCTTTTCACCTTTAGCCAAATCTTCTAAAGTAGTAGAACTTAATACTTCATTTATCTTTTTACTAATCTTTTCCCATAAAGGGCGGGTTAAGCAGTCATTACTTCTTGGACACTTGTCTATTCTTTCTACCTCTGGATCTACGCAGAATACGGGAGAAATAGGTCCTTCAACTATTTTTATAATATCTCCGGCAGTAATCTCATTAGGTAGCTTATTAATTATGTATCCACCCTGAGATCCACGGACACTTTTTAATAACCCAGCCTTTCTTAGCTTGATAAATAGTTTTTCTACATAGTCAAAAGAAAGCTTTTGTCTTTTACAGATATCAGCAATAGATACAGGTCTTTCTTTAAAATGACAAGCTAAATCAACTACAGCTCTTAAAGCATATCTACCTTTAGTGGAAAATCTCATTTTTAGGTCTCTAAATTATAGAAGCTTTTAATATATTTTAATATAATGGAATTATAATAATATATACGACAAATGTTGTCAAGAATTATCTGGTTCTTTCTTAAATTAGTTGATATTTCCTGGGGTTTAAATACCCACAATGTTG
>JASEGW010000099.1 GCA_030017825.1 bacterium
AGCTGTAGATTTGGAACAATCTTTGGAACATCAATTGGGATGCGTTTTCATACAGCAGTAAACAAGTTTTGCTGGCAGGCGGTGATGGGGCAACCTATCACTGTATGGCGCACCGCACTCAATCAAAAAAGGCCGTATTTGGATCTTAAAGATGCAGTTAATGCAATTCGTTTTATTATCCAAAAAGATTTGTTTGATGGAGGAGTTTATAATATATTAACAACTAACACAACAGTTGGTGAGATTATTAATATTATTTCTTCGTATATTCCAGATATAAGTATAGAGTTGGTTGATACAAAAATAATGAATCAGTTATCCTACTGTGTATCCAATGAGCGATTTATTAAAAATGGTTTTGAATTTAAGGGGAGTATAGAGAGAGGGATTAAAGAGACAGTATATCTCCTTAAAAACGCAATACCGTAAAAGTCGCCCAAAAACACAGCTCGTCCCCTTTTCCCCAATTCTTGAGTTTTAGTCCAGTCTCTTCAATGCCCACTTTTTGAGATTTAGATTTTTTGCCTAACTATCAAGATTGGTTAGATGAAAGCTAATATGCCATGAGGAGAAAATGATGAAGCGATATAAAATTATCTTCTGGATAATTAATTTATCTATTTTTATTTATTTATATCAAAAGGGCTATAGTCTATCACCCGATAGTAGTGGCTATATTGAAAATTTAATAATACGCACACCAATATATCCCATCATTTTAGATTTTTTTGAGCTGATATTCAGGCAGAACTATTTGATTTTTGTTTATATTTTTCAAATATTGTTTGGGTTCTTGTCGGTTTATATTTTTGCTAATACCTTAAAGAGTAGGTTTAGATGCAATAATCTTATATTTTATGTACTGTTTTTTACTCTGCTTTCGCCGCATTATATTCCTTATTTAAATATTTCGAATGTAATCTTGGCTGAATCGTTATCCTATAGCTTTCTCTTGCTTACGCTCTCGTTCTTTGTAAAAGTCTTATTTAATATGGATAATACAAATATTATTATTACAATTTTATTATCAGCATTAATCCCTCTTATAAGACCACAGTTTATATTTTTGTATGTTTTTATAGCTTTATTCTTATGTTTTGTTTTTTGGGTTGAAAGAAACTATAAGCAATTTCTAATATTAACTTTTATTCTTATTTCTTCTGTAATCGTTGCGAATTTATTTCAAAGAACCTATAATTATGTGGTGCACGGACATTTCAGTCATGTCCCCCTGGTTGGGATACAACTTCTAATAACACAATTGTATGTTTCAGATCCTTCTGATATTGCTCTGTTTAAAGATCAAGGAGAAATATGTTTTTTTTCTAAGGTATATGATTCTATGAAAGAACAGGAACTATTAAAAAAAGATAGTAATCCAGGAACCCATTATGAAGTTGCATATAATAGCATTATACGCATTATCCAGAAGGTCTATATAGAGAATTATGTGAAAAAGGATATAGCGAAAGAATTGCCCCAATACGATAGATTTACGACAAAGATAGCATTAACCTTAATGAAAAAAAATTATAAAGAGACTATAAAACAGTTTATCCATAATATATATAGAAGGATCGGGGGATTTTATTATTTTGTTTTAATTCTTTTCGGTGTGGGGATTTCGCTCTATTTATACAGCACAACAAGAGATCTGGTCGCATTACTTTTTTTGTTTGCAACAGTTTTAAACATCCTGAACTATACTTTAGTTTCTCTGTTTGAACCTGTTTTAATAAGGTATTCGTTTTATACAGATACGGTTCAGCTTGTAGCGTTTATGTTGCTTATCAGCTCACTTATGAACAACAAGAAAATAGAGGACAGGAAAGAATCGATCTAATGTGTGGTATTTCAGGAAAAATTAATTATAGCCAAAACCCAAACCTTGAAAATCTCTTGAAAATTAACAATAAATTGTATCATAGAGGCCCGGATGACGGCGATGTGATAAATCTCGACGATATAGCCGCCTTGGGACATAGGAGATTATCCATTATTGATCTTTCAAATAAAGCCCATCAGCCAATGCAAGATAGGACTAAGCGTTATACGATTACATATAATGGAGAAGTTTACAATTTTAAAGAGCTAAGGAAGGAATTGGAGACGGCCGGGTATCAATTTGCCAGTACTTCCGACACAGAAGTGGTGCTGTACTCTTTTATCCACTGGGGAGTGAAGTGTTTTAAAAAATTCAATGGGATGTTTGCTCTGGCTATTTGGGATAGTAAAGAAAAAGAACTAATTATGGCCAGGGATAAATTTGGGAAGAAACCTCTTTATTATACATTATTAAACAATGAACTCACATTTGCCTCAGAGCTTACCGGACTGTTAGAAGATAGCTCAATAAGAGAAAGGGCCGTCCTTTCTGTCTCAGCCATAACTCATTATTTAGCCATAGGTTATATATTATCTCCCCTTACAATTTACAATGAGATATTAAAACTGGAGCCATCAACATATATGAAATTCAAAGATGGGAGAATAGTAGAGAAGGCAAGGTATTGGGAGTATAAAGATTATTTTTATAATAAAACAAACCAAAGCAGAGAAGAAATTATAGAAAATCTGGAATATCTGTTTGATAAAGCTGTCAGATACAGATTGATTAGTGATGTGCCGGTTGGAGCATTCTTGAGTGGAGGGGTGGATTCTAGCGGGGTAGTAGCCTTTGCCAAAAAGTATATGGGAAATGGGTTGAAGACCTTTAGCCTGGGGTTCGTTCAGGATAGTTACAGTGAATTGGATGATGCAAAAAGGATTTCAGACTATCTTTGTACAATCCATCACGGGAAGATATCCGAGGTGGATAATAATATAAGCATTATAGATCGTGGAATAAGTTGTTATGATGAACCATTTTCTGATACTTCACTTATTCCTATGGTAGAGATTTCAGAATTAGTTTCAGGATATGTAAAAGTTGTTTTGTCAGGAGATGGTGCTGATGAAATTTTTGCTGGCTACGAAACTTATAAGGCGGATGTTTTCAAAAGGAAATTTGATATACTCCCTCGGTTATTGATAAATTTGACTTCTACCCTATTAGATAGAATAGTAAAAGAATCAAATAGTAAGAAAGTCGGAACAGGATTTAAGCTCAGGCAGTTTTCAAAAGGTTTAGCAAGTGATTATCGATATGCTCATTATGCGTGGCGAGAGTTGTACAACGAGCAAGAAAGAATAGATTTAATAGGTTCAGAACACAAAGAAGAGATTCAAGAATCAAGTCCCTATTTTAAATTTGAGAATTATTATAATGAGGTTTCAGATATAGATCATTTGAGCCAACATCTTTATGTAGATGCTAAAACTTGGCTGGCAGATGATATTTTAGTAAAAGTAGATAGGGCTACTATGGCATTTTCTATTGAAGCCAGGTGTCCGTTTTTGGATTCCGAACTTGTAGAATATGCAGCTTCTATACCTTCAAAATATAAAATGAATAAGTTGGAGGGGAAATATATATTAAAAAAGATGTTAGAGAAATACTTGCCAACGGATACAGTCTACAAGAGAAAATCAGGTTTTAATGCTCCTGTTAACATTTGGCTTGAGAATAGAAATGAGAATGAACATAAATTCTTTAATAAATATGTCCTGAGGCAAAAGAAGATTTATCTTGATGCAATATAGCCAATGATGAGTAAATAAAATGAGGGAAATTAAATCTGATCAAACTATGACTATGGCCATAAAGACAGCCAATAACTATCATGATTGGGTTTATAATAGTTTTTCCCATTTTATCAAAAAGGGAATAGTTCTTGAGGTTGGCTCGGGTCATGGGAAGTATTCAAAAAAAATTATAGCGGATGTAACCGAACTTATTGTTTCAGACATTGATCCAAATGCTATAGAAAACATGAAAAATGAATTATCAGCTTACGATAATATTCATTGCCTGGTGATGAATGGCGTACAAAAAGACCAATTGAACAAAAATGTTGACAATATTATCCTGATTAATGTCTTAGAGCATATTGAAGACGATAATAGATTAATAAAACAAAGTTGCGAATGCTTAAATCCTGAGGGTAAATTAATAATCTTTATTCCAGCATTTGAGATGCTATATTCCCATTTAGATAAACAAGCTGGTCATTATAGGCGATATACAAAAAAGAGTATTTTGAGGTTACTAATAGATGATTTTGAGATAGAGTATATGAAATTTTTCAATGCCATAGGATTTTTTGGATGGTTGGCAAATAAATATACCTGTAGTAAAATTAATTCTAAGACCACAAATATGCAAGTATCTTTATATAATAAGCTTATTCCAATAATAAAATATTTTGACCATCTATTGCCTTTTATAGGACAATCATTGGTTGTTGTGGCAACAAAAAAAGAAAAGGACCAGAAAAACTAACATGTTATCAGTCATTATTCCTGCACTAAATGAAGAAGATATTATTAAGGAGACAATAGGTTCTATTAGAACTCCATTGAAAAAGGCAAATATTATTCATGAAATTATTGTAATTAATGATGGTTCCAGTGATCATACGGGCAAAATAGCATTGGAATGTGGAGTTGAAGTCATTACCCACCCCAAGCCATCTGGTTATGGCAAATCATTAAAAGACGGAATACTAAAAGCTCAGTATGATCTTATTGCAATAACCGATGCCGATGGAACATATCCAAATGATCGATTACTTGATTTATACAACATTGTTATAAAGGAAGGTTATGATATGGCAGTTGGAGCGAGAACAGGTAAAGCGTACCAAGGAACTTTTTTGAAAATGCCGGCCAGAAAGATTTTTTTGTGGCTTAGTGAATATGCAACAGGTGAAAAAATAGATGATATTAATAGTGGCTTGAGGGTTTTTAAAAAAGAAATACCTTTAGGATGTTGGAATGTCATAAGCAATAGCTTTAGTTTTACTACGACTATCACCTTAGCTGCCTTTTCAAAGGGGTACTTTGTGAAGTATATATCCATAGATTATCATAAAAGAATCGGTAAATCTCATGTAAGATATTGGAGAGACACTCTTAGAAGCTTCCAAATTATTGTAGAAAATATACTCTATTACAATCCCTTGAAACTATTTTTATTACTCGTAAATACTTCATTGATTGTATCTTTGTTGTCGGGGGGAATTTATATAATTGTAGAAACTCCTAAAATATTCAACTTTTTTGGCAACCTTTCAGTGTATAGCTTTGCATCTGCTATCGTTGTTGCGGGTATTGGTTTGCTAGCTGATTTGGTTAGAATAAGCAAAAGAATGGATGATAAAAAATAGGGTAGCGGGGCATAGGGGCATAGGGGACAGTTTATGCAACCTTAGCAAAGGCAGAAAGTTGCAACAAAATCATTGACAATAGGTACATTTATGATGGAGATGCTTAACTACTTAACTAAAAAAGAGAGAAAAGC
Organism: bacterium; assembly: GCA_030017825.1. Classification (GTDB taxonomy): domain Bacteria; phylum UBA9089; class JAHJRX01; order JAHJRX01; family JAHJRX01; genus JASEGW01. The sequence goes on from JASEGW010000099.1 coordinate 5,402, forward strand.
CTTAGAAGAATTCTCCTTCCGTTTAAAGGACTTCCTTGGTAAGAACCTGGTCTTTGTAAAATTGTTTGGGTCAAAAGTCAGGGGTGATTTTAATAAAGATTCTGATATTGATATTTTGTTGATCCTTCGGGAAAAATGTAACTACTCAAAAACTTGTGGATTTTGCATAGATTTGTAGTGTAGGGCCTTGTGCCCGTAGTCAAATTACGCCCATAAAGGGCTACACTACAAATGGCAATTACTCAAATTCCACTGGATTTTGAGCAGTTTCGGAAAAATCACTGAAAGTCAGAG
>JASEGW010000009.1 GCA_030017825.1 bacterium
GTAAAGGAATTATAGCATTTTTGTAAAATAACTGATTTATTTTGCAGTAAGTCTAATATAATATATTTACAATAGAGCGTATAGAGAAATAATACTTCTTGATATTATTAGAATATAAAATAACCTGAGTTCGATTTAAATATAAAATAAAGGAACATATTCTTATGTCGAATTCAGGTTAAATTATATCTCCGTATGCTCTGTGGTAAATTTTTCAAATTTTAGGATATTTCATGTATAAATTAATTCATTCTATTAGAATATTAGATGTCATCGATATTTCTATTGTAAGCATAGTTATCTATCATGTATTTATTATTATTAGAGGAACCGTAGCTATTCAAACCCTTAAAGGCTTATTTATCCTAATTATCTTATTTTTTGTTTCTTCTCGGTGTCATCTTAATACTATTTATTGGATTTTAAAGAATTTCTGGACTATTGGTTTAGTAGCTTTTGTTATTGTCTTTCAACCAGAAATTAGAAGAGCTCTATCTCACATGGGACAAAGACAGTTATGGTTAAAAGGTTTTTTTAGAAGAGAAGAGGAGCTTGTTCAAGAAGTAGTAAAAGCTGCTAGAATTTTAGTTGGTGAAAGAATAGGTGCTTTAATTGTATTTGAAAGGAATATTGGATTAAAGAATTACATTGAATCAGGAATAAAAATAAATAGCAGGGTATCCGCAGAACTTATTATGACTATTTTTTACCCAGGAACACCTCTTCATGATGGAGCTATTATTATAAAAGAAGAACAGATTGCTGCTGCTTGTTGTTTTTTACCTCTGAGTCAAAACCCAGATTTAACCAGTGTTTTAGGTACTAGGCATCGGGCTGCTATTGGATTAAGCGAAGAAACTGATGCTTTAATTATCATTATTTCAGAAGAAACAGGTTTTATTTCTTTAGCTATGGGAGGCAAATTAATAAGGCGCATAGATGAAGAAACATTGATAGAAATGCTTACTTTATATGCTTCTACAACTAAAGAAGAAACATTTAAATTTAGAGATCTTAAAGAATCAAAATGGTAAAATTTACCAAAATTAAAGAATTGTTTTTAAATAATTTAGGCTTAAAGTGTATATCTATTGCTCTTGGAGTATTGCTTTGGATATATGTTGGCAACGAAGAAGGAACAATTAAGCGATTTAAAATTCCTATAACTTATGAAGGCATTAATAATGGTTTGCATATTAGCTATTGCTCTAAAAATAAAGTTTTAATTACCGCTCAAGGAAAAAGAGAAAATATTTTATCTTGTCAACTTTCAGATTTTTCTCTTTCTTTAAATCTTTCTCAAAAAAGTGCTGGCACTTATATTTATAAATTGTTTCCTCGTAAAATAGTAAGACCGCAAAATATTACTATTAAAGCAGTATATCCTGAATACATTAAAATTATTTTAAAGTCAAAATCTGTCAAGTAAAAATTCTTCTCATCCTTACCTCTTTCCTCAGGAGAGAGGATTAAGGAAATAGGGTTATTTATGGTTAAAATTTCTAATTACAGCTTTACTGCACTGTGGTTTAAGGAAAAAGAAAGGAATAGTATTCAATGAATAAATTTTTTGGAACTGATGGAATAAGAGGAGTAGCAAATATTTATCCTATGGACCCAGAAACTATTTTAAAGATAGGAAGAGCTTGTGCTTCTGTCTTTAAAAGCAAGGGACAATCACGAATTATTATTGGAAGAGATACAAGAATATCGGGGACTATGATTGAAAATGCTTTAGTAGCTGGACTTACCTCTATGGGTACAATCTGTATGAAAGCAGAGGTTCTCCCTACTCCAGCTATTGCGTATCTAGTTAAAAAACTGGGATGCGAAGCAGGAATTATAATTTCTGCCTCTCACAATCCTATGCCAGATAATGGTATCAAAATTATTGGAAATGATGGTTTAAAGCTATTAGATGAATTAGAAGAAAGAATAGAAAATAATATAGAAAACGAAAGAATAAAAAAAGAAGTTATCGGCAGTGATATTGGATATGAAGAAGATGTTAAAGATGCTAACAGTCTTTATATACAGTTTTTAAAATCTATCCTTAAGGTAAAAAATTTAAACAATATAAAGGTTGTTCTTGATTGCGCTCATGGAGCTACAAGCTTAATTGCTCCAAAGTTATTTAAAGAATTAGGAGCCCAAATTATTCCTATAAATAACGCTCCCAATGGAACTAATATTAATTTTAAATGTGGTTCCTTATACCCTGAAGTTGCTTCTAAAGCCGTGTTAAAACATAATGCTGATATTGGAATTTCTTTTGATGGTGATGGCGATAGATTAATTGCTATAGATGAAAAAGGAAATGTCATTGATGGCGACTTTATTATGCTAATTTGTGCCAATTATCTGAAAGAAAAGAATATGCTAAAGAATAATCTATTAATTATTACTCAAATGAGTAATTTTGGTTTAGAAAAAGCTTTAAAAGAATTAGATATCAATTTTATTAGAACTAAAGTTGGAGATCGTTATGTAATTAGAGAAATGATAAATCGTGATGCTATGATTGGAGGAGAACAATCCGGACACATTATATTTAGAGATATTAGCAATACTGGAGATGGAATTGTTTCTGCCCTTAGATTAATAGAAATAATGGTAGCCAAAAACAAGCCTTTATCAAAGCTGGCTAGTATTATGAAACGTTATCCTCAAGTGCTATCAAATATTAAGATAAGAGAAAAAAGGGGTTTCGAAGAAATGCCTGACGTTAAGAAAGCTATTATGGAAGGAGAAAAAAAGATTGGCAATAATGGTAGAATTTTAGTAAGATACTCTGGCACTGAATTTTTGGCTAGAGTAATGGTAGAAGGAAATAGCCAAGAAAAGATTATAAAAATTGTTAAAAGTATTTCAGGAGCTATTGAAAAATGTATCGGAATATAAAAATCTCAGTAATCTCTACTTTAAAGAACGAAGAAGATTGTATTAAGCCTTTTTTAGAAAATTTATTAAATCAGAGTGTACAACCAGATGAAATTATTTTAGTTGACGGTGGTTCTACAGACTCTACTATTCCTACTATAAGTGAATATATACAAAATAATCCAAAAATAAAACTACTAGTAAAAGCAAATGCGGGTATTTCTAAAGGAAGAAATATCGCTATTAAGAATGCTACAAGTGATATTATTGTAACTACTGATGTTTGTAGTTTTATTGATAAAAACTGGCTTTTGGAACTAATAACGCCATTTAAAGAGAACTACGAAAAATGGGATGTGTCTTCCGGATATTATATTCCAGAGGTAAAAAGTTGGTATGAAGAATGCCTGGCAGCAGTAATATATCACCCTATTTATGAAATAAACTCAAAGAAATTTAACCCCTCTAGTCGTTCTCTTGCTTTTAAGAAAGAAGTCTGGGAAAACATAGGAGGATACCCAGAATTATATTATTCTGGAGAAGACTTGATATTTGATCTAAAGGCTAAATACCGAGGATATAAGTTTTATTTTGCTAAAAAGGCTCTTGTTTCTTATCAAATGGAACCAACTTTGTATAAATTTTTTAGGAAATATCGTCTATATGGTTATGGAGATGGCCAAGCTAATTTATGGTTCTTTAGGCATGTCATTAGATATATTACATATATAGGAGGAGTTCTGCTTTTATTTTTAGGGTTTAAATTCTCTTATATTTGGGCAGTTTTTATTTTCATGATTTCATTATATTTGTATCGGCCTTACAGAAGGATACATTTTTTAAAATACTTAAAAGAAAAATCTATTTTATATAGATTACGAGCCTATCTATCTATTCCTTTTATTTTATTTGTAGGTGATTTAGGAAAGATGTTAGGTTATACTGAAGGTCAGTGGGAAAGAATTAGAGGCATTGATAAATCTAATCGTATAAACAAATATACAGGGCATTAACGATTCTTTTGCATTTACAATAATAATTTTGAGGACACAATATGAAATATAACCTAAAAATGCTTCCTACAGCTATTGGAAGTTTGCCTTACCAAGATGTAGGTAAAGCTGTGGAGATTGTTTTAGAGAATCTTCCAGATATACCCATATGTTTTCAGTTACCCAATGTTAGCTTTTACGAAAATATGTATGTTCAATATAGTGAAAAAATGCCCTGCCTAGTTCTTGATCTGGAGCATGAGAAAATATATTTTGACACTAATAAGCAATACTATAAAGAATTAGAAATATTTTACCAGGCTTATCTAGAAAAAGATGCTGATTATTTTGCTATTACTCCAAAGTTTTCCGTGGGATTTTATGCTTTGCTAAACAAGGTAAAAGATGATACACTTTCTAAATATATAAAAGCTCAAGTTACTGGTCCTATTAGTTTTGCCATGACTGTCACTGATCAGAATAAAAGAGCAATTTATTATCATAAAGAAATTTTTGAAGCTATTGTTAAGGGTTTATCTATGAAAGCTTATTGGCAAGCAAAAAAGATTAAAGATGAGGGCTATATTCCTCTTATTTTTATTGATGAGCCTTACCTATCTGTTATAGGATCTGCTTACACTAGCATTAAAAAAGAAGAAGTAATAAATAGCTTAAATGAAATTATTACTTTAATTAAAGAGGCGGGAGGAATAAGTGGAATACATTGTTGCGCTAATACTGATTGGTCAATTCTTTGTAAATCTAAGGCAGATATAATAAGTTTTGATGCCTATAACTATTTAGATAGCATTAGTTTATATAAAGAAGATTTAGTTAATTTTTTAAATAAAGGAAATTATTTAGCTTATGGTATAGTGCCTACTTCTATAGAGATAGCCAACGAAAATATTGTAAGTTTGACTAATAGGTTACAAAAAAGTATTTCTATCCTATTAGAACAAAATATAGTAACTTCCAGCACTAAAGATAATTTTATAATTACTCCTAGTTGTGGAATGGGAACTTTAAGTGAAGGCTTGACCATAAAAGTTCTTAGGCTAACAAAAGAACTTTCTAAGATTACAAAAGAAAAAATAGTTTAAGTATGAAAAGAAAATACACTAAAGGATAAATAAATGTTAGAAAGGATACAACCTTATGAAATTAGGAGTAAATCTCGATCATATTGCCACTATTAGAGAAGCTCGAGGAGGTAAAGAACCTGACCCTATTTATGCTGCAGTATTGGCAGAACTAGGAGGATGTCATGGCATTACCGTACATTTAAGAGAAGATCGACGACATATTAAAGATCGTGATGTTAAGCTTTTAAAACAAGTAATAAAAACAAAATTAAATTTGGAAATGGCAGCCACTGAGGAGATGATGAATATTGCTCTCTCAATCAAACCTGAACAAGTAACTTTAGTTCCTGAAAAAAGAGAAGAATTAACTACAGAAGGTGGCTTAGATATTGTAGAAAACTTCGAACATATTTATAAAGTAGTTTCCACTCTTCAGGGAAAAAAAATTACGGTAATTCTTTTTATTGACCCTGAAAAAGAACAGATTAAATCAGCCGAAAAAACAGGAGCTGTAGGTATTGAAATTCATACTGGTTGCTATAGTAATGTTTATAGAGAAGAAGAGTTAGAAAGAGAGTTACAGCGCATCGAAGAAGCAGTGCAAGAAGCAAATAAATTAAACTTAAAAATTAATGCTGGCCATGGATTAAACTATCAAAATGTAAAATCTATTGTCCAAATTCCATTTATTAGAGAATTAAATATTGGCCACAGTATTGTAAGTAGAGCTTCTTTATTAGGAATGACCCAAGCAGTAAGCGAAATGGTACAATTAATAAGGCGGAGAATATAAATATGTGTGGAATTATAGGTTATATAGGCAAAGAAAAAGCTGGGGATATTTTAATTGAAGGCTTAAGACGTTTAGAATATCGAGGGTATGATTCTGCTGGGATAGCTACAATAGATAATGGCCAGATAAAAATCATAAAATCAGTAGGAAAGTTACGCCAATTAGAAAAAATTCTTCGGAATTCTTCTCTTTCGGGCAACATAGGCATAGGACACACCCGTTGGGCAACCCACGGTAAACCTAGCGATGAAAATGCTCATCCCCATTCTGACTGCCATAATCAAATTGTAGTTGTGCATAATGGAATTATAGAAAATTACATAGAGCTTAGGGAAGAGTTGATTAAAAAAGGACATAAAATAGTTTCAGAAACAGATACTGAAATTATAGCCCACTTAATTGAAGAATACCATAAAAATCATTCTTTTGAAGAAGCTGTTTCTTTAAGTTTAAAAAACTTAAAAGGTGCTTATGCGCTGGGAATACTACATAGTCAACATCCAGATACTATTATCGCAGCTCGTTTAGGTAGTCCTCTCATTATTGGCTTAGGTGAAAATGAACACTTCATTGCTTCAGATATTCCAGCTATATTAAGCCATACTCGTCAAATTATTTTTTTAGATGAAGAAGAGATGGCCATTATTAAAGCTGATGAAGTTAAAGTTACGGATCTAAATGGTTGCATAAAGTCAAAAACCTTTCACCAAATTACTTGGGACCCCATTATGGCAGAAAAAGATGGTTACAAACATTTTATGTTAAAAGAAATTCACGAGCAACCTCGAGCCATTGAAGATACCATGAGAGGAAACTTAAAAGAAGATGATATATTCTTAGATGAAGTGAAGTTAAGCTCAGAAGATATAGATAAAATTAAAAAGGTATTCATTGTTGCTTGCGGCACTTCTTATCATGCTGCTTTGGTAGGAAAATTTATGCTGGAAGAGTTGTCTTTAATTCCAACAGAAGTAGATATAGGCTCGGAATTTAGGTACCGTCAACCATTAATTGACGATAAGGTGCTTTTTATTACCATTAGTCAATCAGGAGAAACTGCTGATTCTATAGCTGCCTTAAGAGAAGCTAAAAGAAAAGGAGCTAAAGTTATTTCTATTTGTAATGTTTTAGGTAGCACTATTACTAGAGAATCAGACGGAGTTATTTACACTCATGCTGGCCCAGAGATTGGAGTAGCTTCTACTAAAGCTTTTACCACTCAATTAGTAGCTTTATATATGTTTTCTATATACTTGGGAAGAAGGAAAAGAGCACTAAGTCCTCAAAAAGCTAAAGAGCTGATTTTAGAATTACGCAAACTACCTCAATGTGTTATAAATGTATTAAAAAGTGCTGAAGAGATTAAAAATTATACCAAATACTATTTTAAGTGCAATGATTTTCTTTTCTTGGGGCGAGGCATAAATTATCCTATCGCCTTAGAAGGAGCTTTAAAATTAAAAGAAATATCTTATATTCATGCCGAGGGATATCCAGCTGGAGAAATGAAACATGGCCCTATTGCTTTAATAGATGAAAACATGCCTGTAGTTACTATAGCTACCGAGAGTAAAGTATATGACAAAATTTTAAGTAATATTGAAGAAGTAAAAGCTCGAGATGGCATTGTTATAGCTTTGGCTAATAGCGATAATCAAAGAATTATGGATATTGCTAACCATGTTACTCATATTTCTAAGATTAATGAACTCTTAAGCCCTGTCTTAAATGTTATACCTCTCCAGATGTTGGCTTATTATATTGCTGAAAAGAGAGGTTGCGATGTGGATCAACCTAGAAACCTAGCTAAAAGTGTTACTGTAGAATAAAAGAGGAGGCTATTGTGAAAACTAAAATATTTAAAAATGTGTCCATAGGAGAAAATAGTACTATTCAAGATCCTTGTATAATAGGAGCTCCCCCAAGAGGAAAAAAAGATGGAGAGTTAAAGACTATTATAGGAGCAAATGCCACCATAAGAGCTTTTACTACCATTTATGCAGGTAATATTATTGGAGATAATCTTCAGACAGGGCATGGAGCCATGATAAGAGAAGATAATGTGATTGGCAATGGCGCCAGTATTGGCACCAATGCTGTTTTAGAATTTAAAAATAGGATTGGAAGTAATGTACGTATTCATAGTGGATGTTTTATGGAAGATGTAGAAATTGGAGATTATGTATTTATTGGTCCTAATGTAGTATTCACAGATGACCTTCATCCTATGTTTTGCCCTACTTACTTAGATTGTAAAGGAGGAGCAAAGGTTTTGGACTTAGCTCGTATAGGAGCCAATTCTACTATTTTGCCTGGAGTAGTTATTGGAAGAAATTCTTTGGTAGGCGCAGGTTCGGTAGTTACTAAAGATGTTCCCGATAATGCAGTAGTAGTTGGAAATCCAGCTAAGGTTATAAATGATGTTAGGGATCTGAAATGCGTTTCTGGTCATCACGATAAACCCTATTCTTGGCCACCATATAATGAATAAAAGGCATGTAAATAATAATTCATATTAAATCTAATTTGTATCTAAGGATCTTTTAAATGAAAAATAAGAAAAAAAGGGTATTAATTGTTGGAGCTGGAGTTGCTGGAGAAATGGTAGTAGCTGAAGTTCTTAATCATCCTGAGATAGAACAAGAAATAGTAGGCTTGGTGGATGATGATCCTGGAAAACTTGGCAAGTCTGTTTACGGTAAGATAGTTTTAGGAAGTAGTGATGATATTTATAAAATATGTCAAGAGAGCAAGATTGAAGAGATCTTAATTGCTATTCCTTCAGCTAACGGAAAAGTTGTCCGCAGTATTATTGAAAAATGCAAGATGACTAAAGCTAACTTTAAGATTGTTCCAGGTATATATAAAATTATTACAGGGGATGTTCATATTAATCAGATCCGAGAAGTTTTACCAGAAGACTTATTAGGTCGAGAAATGGTAAGAACAAATTTTGAAGAAATAGGCTCTTTTCTAAAGAATAAAAGGGTTCTAATTACAGGAGGTGGAGGATCTATTGGAAGTGAGTTAGGAAAACAATTAGCAAAATTTAAATTAGAAAAGCTTATTATTTTAGATCATAATGAGAATAACATTTATTTTACAGAAATAGAACTTTTAAAGAATAATCCCAACTTATCTCTAGAAGCAATAATTGCTGATATTAAGGATTATCAAAGAATAGAACAGGTCTTCCAAGACTACATACCTAATATTATTTTTCACGCTGCTGCCCATAAGCATGTTCCTTTAATGGAAAGGTATCCTGAGGAAGCAGTAAAGAATAATATCTTTGGCACTAAGAATTTAATGGAAATCTCTCATAAATATAAAGTAGAAAAATTTATTTTAATTTCTACAGATAAGGCTGTAAACCCTACCAGTGTTATGGGGGCTACTAAAAGGGTTGCTGAATTATTAAAACAACTTTATGAAGGTGGCAGCACTAAATTTATTTCAGTAAGATTTGGAAATGTTTTAGGTAGCAATGGTAGTGTAGTGCCTCTTTTTAAGAAGCAAATCCAGAAAGGAGGACCCATTACTATTACTCACCCTGAAGTGGAGCGTTATTTCATGACTATTCAAGAAGCTGTATCTTTAATCATTCAAGCATCTGCCATTGGAAAAGGGGAAGAAGTATTTGTTCTAGATATGGGACAACAGATAAAGATTGTAAATTTAGCTAAAGTTCTAATAACACTTTCAGGTATGATTCCTGAAGAAGATATTGAAATTAAATTTGTGGGGCTCCGTCCTGGAGAAAAAATATCAGAGGAATTATTAACTCAAAAAGAGAGTCTCAGCAGCACTAAATATGAAAAAATATTTGTAGCTTGTCCTGATAATATAAGTAAAGAAAAAATAAAGGAAAGTATAATTAATTTAGAAAAACTATCTAAAAAGGAAGATATCGTAAAAATATTAAAAGATATACTTATTAACTACAAGCCTTCATTGTTTAAGTAATCAGCAGCCCTGCTATTTTTCAAAACTTTCTTCATATTATCTAACAATAATCATCTTTTTTGTTTCCTTGACTTTTTGCTTTTTTTATTATATTTTACTTCAAGTATATAGCAGTTATCAATAAAAGATTTACTTATGTTCATGCCGATATGTAAAACATAATATTCGTTTATAGTTAAATCAATTTGCTCTATGTCAAATTATGATTAATAGGTGCTATAGGGTAGGGATTTAATATGTTAGATAAAATTTATCTTTTTATGGCAGTTGCTTATTTGTTAATAGTAACTATTTTTACTTTTGGTTCGCTTGGATTTACCTCTTTTGATAAATTTAATACAGCGATTAATCTATTTGAAGGTGGGTCATATTTTAGCGCTGTAGAAATATTAAAGGATTTGCCTGAAGATATTAATGGCCATAATATTAGCTCGAAAAAGTATTTTCTTTTAGGCAGCTGTTATCGACACTTAAAGAGGTGGACAGAAGCTATTGCTTGCTATCAGAGGGCTTTAAATAATAAGTATATCTTTTCAGATTATGCTATTTATCATATTGCCGAAAGTTATTTCGAATTAGGAAAGCATCAAGAAGCTCTTGAATGGTATGAAAAGTTAGCAAGAGAATATCCTTTATATGCATTAGGACATAAAGTTTTGTACAAAACAGCTCAATGTAATTTTATGTTGGAAGATTATTGGACAGCCATAAAAAAATATGAAAAGTTTGTCAAAAACTATCCTAAGCATGAACTGAAATTAATGGCCTTATATCAAATAGCTCTTTCTTATCAGAAGCTTGGAAAATGGAGAACTGCTTTTTGGGAGTATCATAAAATAATTGACTGTAATTTTAAACATGAAGTAGCTTTGGAGGCTATAAAGAGAATAGAGGAATTACTTCTAAAATATCCTAAATTAAAGATTGGAAGAGATGAATTTATAACTCAAGGACAGGTATGGTGTTATCATAAAGAATATATAAAAGCTCGCCTTAAATGGGAAAAAGCTCAAGGAAGTAGAGGAAGCACTTTATATGCTAAAACTTGGTATCTTATAGGTGATTCTTTTTATGCAGAAAAGAAGTTTATTTCAGCTATTGATGCTTATAAGAAAGTTCTTAATGTTTCCCGTAGAAATGATTATTATGCACCAGCTTATTATAAATTAGCTTTATCTTATCAAAAAATTGGCAAAGAAGAAAGAGCCATTGGATTATTAAGAAGATTTATTTCTCGGTATCCTAGAAATAGTTATACTAAAGAAATGTTATATAATTTAGCAAATTATTATAAAGAAAAAAGTCTTTACAAAGAAGCTATAAAAACTTACAAAGAACTTGCTGAAAGATACCCTAAAAGCTATTTAGCTGAAGAAAGTATATGGAGGATTGGCCGATGTTATATAAAATTAAAGAAATATTATAGTAGTATAAGGACTTATAAGCACTTAATTGAAAAATATCCTATGGGTAAATATGTTGCTCCAGCTAATTTTTGGATTGGAAAATGTTATGGATATTTGGGCAAACACAGGAAAGCTTGTTTGAATTATGCTTTGGTGATAAATAAAGAGAATGGGTATTATAGCAGTTTAGCTAAAAAGTATATAGAAAAAGTGAATAAGCATAAAGAGGTTAAAAGTAAAACCAGTTCTTTATCAAAAAACAATATTGTTTGGAGAAAGATTAAGACTGCTAATTTAGATAGAGCCCGAGATTTAATGGAGCTGAGAATATTTGATGATGCCCTTATTGAACTGAAAAGTATGATTGGTTTAGAAAATATTGACATTAAAAGCATTTACTATAATTTAGCTATTTGTTATCATAAGATAGGAAAATATAAGGAATCTTGGCACTGGGCAATGAAATTACATAATAAACTTGTTTCTTGTGATGATATTATTCTTCCTTCTAAGGAATTATATTCTATGTTATATCCCCTTAATTATTTTGAATTTGTTTCTAAATATGCTAAGGCTTATAAGTTAGATCCTTATTTAATTTTAGCAGTGATTCGCGAAGAGAGCCGATATGATCCTTTAGCTTTGTCTAAAGCTGATGCTCGAGGATTGATGCAAATTATTCCTAAGACTGGAAAAAACGTTGCCAAAAAGATAAATATTGCTTTTGACATTAATAAACTTTTTATTCCTAAGTGGAATATTAAGATGGGAAGTTGGTATCTAAAAGAATTAATAGTTAATTATAGAGGAAACAAAGTGTTAGCTTTAGCTGCTTACAATGGTGGACCAAAAAATGTGGATTTATGGGTAACGAAATATGGCCTTTTTGATTTAGATGAGTTTGTGGAAAATATTCCTTATAAAGAGACTAGAGAATATGTTAAAAGAGTTATGAGTAGTTATCAAAAATATAGGGAAATATATTTATCTTCTTCTTGAGAAGGCGTATAAAAGCCCTTTTTACCAAAGAAAGTATCTTAGAATTTTTGCTTTAAAATTATTTTAAACAATTTTCATTCTAATTTTTATATGCAAACTTTTATTAATGGGAAATATAAAAGCACAAAAATATGATATCAACAAAAGTATTATACGAACGATTAGCTTTTCTTTATGATTTGGATGATGTAATGTGTATGGGGGCCAAGCAACATTGGCGTAAGAAAATCATAAAAGATTTAAAAACAAGGTCTAACTCAACGTTAGATATTGCTACTGGAACTGGCAGAATGGCAAAAATACTTTGTAGTAATCTAAAGAATGGACAGATAATTGGAGTAGACTTATCTAAGAATATGTTAAGGATTGCTAAGATCAGAAATCGTAATCAGAAAAATTTAAGCTTAATTCAATGCAATGCTGAACAACTGCCTTTTAGAGATGAAATATTTGATACCGTTACTTGTACTTATGGAATGGATACTTTTTGCCATCCTGAAACTGTATTTTCAGAAGCAGTGCGAGTTTTAAAGTGTGGAGGGAGAATGGGTCTAATCTACTTTGCAAAAATAAGAACAAAGAATTTGCTAAAATATTTAGAGCCATCTATTAAAAAATTTTATAAACTAGTTTGGCATGCCAAAGATATAGATATGCTATCAATAATGAGAAAATACTCTTTGAAAAAGATTAGAAGCTACGATTTATTATTTACAGAAGCTTTAATAGTTGAGAAGTTGTAACTATTCAGCAATGTTCAATGTAACAACATATTTCCTTAGTGCGAAAAAATACTAACTTTTAAACTTAGGTTTATGCTTAATAGTAGAAAAGTTTTAAAAATACCAAACCTTCCAAAATAATTTCTTTTAATTTTTTTATAGCGAATTCAAGTTCTTTAAGAGAAACTATGGCTATTTTACGATTACTATTTATTATAGCAGTCTTATTCTATATCTTATGTCCTTTAGATATTGTGCCAGATTTCTTTATAGGTGGAGGATGGATAGATGATATTATTGTATTAATTGCTGCTATTGTGTATTATAAGAGGAAATTTGGGGAAATTCCAGATTTAGATAGCTTGTTTAGAAGATATCAGCACCAAAGAAAAAATAGGAAAGAGGATTTTAACAGAGCCCAGGAGACGACAAAAGACAGAAAAAGAGATCCTTATTCTATTCTTGGAGTATCTAATGGTGATTCAAGTGATGAGATAAAAGCAGCTTACCGTAAACTTGCCTTGCAATGTCATCCTGATAAAGTTGAAAGTTTAGGCAAGGAACTAAAGGAGTTGGCTCATAAAAAGATGGTAGATATTCAGTTGGCATATGAGGAGGTAAAAAAGGACGACCGGAGATAGAATTACAATATATAACTTTTACCATACTTTTCGGCAAAAGGTAGGATAAGGGCAATATGGGCATTCCTTATTTTTGTAATCACTTATAAAGGGAATTTCCGGATTTAAAATTTCCTCAATAAGATTCTTTATTGTAGGAAGAAAAATGTTTTCTAAGAACTCTTCTCTATCTTCGTTAGCAAAAAGAAATCTTTCTTTTGTAGTCTGCAAAGAAACTAATTTGGAGTTGATTTTCTGATAAGGAATAGAATAAGTTTTTTGATATAATAATACATAAAAGGGGAGCTGAAAAGATTTTACTTCTTCCTTCATTTCTTCGCGATTTTGGAGTATTTTATTAAATAATTTAAAGGAATGTCTATCTAAATTACCTGTCTTATAATCTATTATTAGGTATTCTTCATCGTGACGGTCAATACGGTCTATCTTGCCACTTAAGCATACATTGTCTCCATTTTTCAAATTAAGCAAGCAGGTAAAATCTTGTTCAGTAGAAACTATGCTAATCTTATTTAAGAATTTTTTTTTCTCTAACAAGATGTATTTTTTTAAATGCTTTAGAGCCATTTCTTTTAGAAGATAATGCTCGCCTTGTAGTTCACCAAATTTTTCTATAAAAACTGACTCCAATAGCTTATTTATATTTTTTTCAAGATGAGCATATTCTTTTTCACCTAAAATTTCTTTACCTACAAAAGGTTGGTAGAGCTTCTCTAATACTTTGTGAATGATTATGCCAATGTTGGTAGCATCTATATCGCCGGCAAACTTTTCTCTTTCTTTGATTTCCAACACTTTTGCAAAATAAAATTGAGCAGGACAAGTAAGATAGGAATTTAACCCACTTGCAGAAAAATTCATTTTGCTCAAAACCTGAAGTATTTCAGGGATTTTAATTATTTCCAACCTTTTTATAGGTTGTAGAGATATATTTAGCTCCACAGATTTAACTTTAAGAACTCCTATTTGTCCTCTCTTTTTCTCTTCCTCCCAGATTAATTTTTCCACAAACCTGCTTTTAGTCTCTTTTTCATTTTCTTGATATAAAATATGGACTTCTTGGGCACAAGAAATAAGATGATGAAAATGATAGCGGTATATTTCTTCATTTTGATAATGAGAAGGGATACCTAAGGCATTTTTAAGGGGAAGCGGCAAAAGCGAATCAATAGATTCCACAGAAGGAAGAACACCTTCATTGACTCTCAAAATAAAAACCTTATCAAAATTTAAGCACCGAGTTTCTAATATGCCTAAAATTTGTAAGCCTTTAAGCGGAATGCCCTTAAAAGGGATACGTTCTTCTTTGGCTATATGACGAAAAAGATCAAAAAGATCTTTTAGGTTGCTGAATTCTTCATCTTTTAACATGGAATTTTTAATTTTATCTAAAAAAGAGAAGAAACTATGAAAGAATTCGCCTGAAAATGGGTAATGAGCAGCTGGGCTGTGTTTAAGGATAAAGATTAAGACTTCTTCAAAATAACATCCTAATTGATTAAAAGTTCTTACCTTATCCATTCCTCTTATAAAAGTATCATGAATAGCAGTTAAAATATTTTTAAGATCTAAAGCTAAAATATTGCTTTCTATCATCAGAGAAGCGTGTCTAAATATTTCAGAGTTTTGCTCTACTTCACAGAGGTCTATAAAAGCTTTACCTTGCTTTAAAAGAGTTTCTTCTACAGAGTGAATTAAGATGCGTGTTTGAGTGGGTTCAGTTAGGTGGCGAATACTTTTAACATAAGGATGCATTAATAAATTAAGGTAGTCTTTCAGATAGTAAGCATTTTCTCTTTTTGTTTCTTGGAGTTTTATAAATAAGTCTAAAAGAGCATATACAGGAGTCCTAACTGCAGGATAACCCATTGTAATATTGTAGTTTATAGGAAGGGTAGTCATTACCTCAGAGAGAAGAGGAATAAGGACCTCGGGGTCAGATAGAACAATAGCTGTTTTTTCGTGATTGTCTACTTTACTTAAAAGAATGTCCTTTAGTCCCACCACCTCGCAATGGGTATTAAAAGCACTATGGAGAAAGATTTGAGAAGCTCTTTTATGTTCATTCTCCATCCTCTGCCCTCTGTTCTCTGCTTTCTGATTTCTGTCATCTGTTATCTGTTCTCTGTCTTCTGTCTTCTGCTTTTTGACTTCTTCTACTTCCCCCCAAGTATTCATTTCCTCAAAAGGTGTCCACTTAGATTCATCATTTTGCCGAATTAAGGTAACTTCTGGTCTTCTCAAAAAATGTTGAACAACAATTTTTTCTGCTTTGGTCATGGCAAATAAGCCCGCAAAATATATTATCTTAAATTGATCAGTATTTACTTTTTCAATATTTTCTGCGGCCAAAGCATAATTTCTACCTCGAGTAGTTAGTTTTTTTTCTTTTAGAAGGTGGTGATAAGCTTCTCTTATTTGGACTAAATGATTCATTAAAAGGCCTGCATGTCGAGAAACACTTGGTTCCCAAAGATCCCCCATTTTAATACTCTTAAGATTTTCATTTTTTACCATTTCAATGTCAAGTTCTTCAATTATTTTATAAAGCTTTAATCCCCAAGATAAGAATTGATTAAAAGAAGAATTTGGTTTCCGCCAGGGATTTTCTGGAATTTCTTCAGTTACTTTAAAAAGTAGATAAGCGCTGTCCAGGTTATTTGCTAAAGTATAACCAGGAGAATACTCTTGGGCTAAAAAAGATATGAATTCATCCATAGAGAATATCAAAGGTGGAAAAAAAGAATGGCTTAATTTCTTGGCCATTATCTGGCGAAGATAAATGCCTGGCCGTTGATGAGGAAATATTACGGCTATGGAAGAGAAATCATATCTTTTTTCTTTAAGAATTCTATCAGCAATAAATTCAATTAAATCTGTAGAAAAGAGGACTTCAATTATTTTTCCCATTTAACTTCCTCAAAAGTATTTTCATCTATATACACCAACCATCCTTCAACCTTTTTATCTGGATAAATTTCAGCAAGAAAATTCATATAAGTAGTCACCTGCTTTTGATGTTCAGCAGATTGTGGTTCTCCGGTCTTAAATTCAATGGCTAATACTTTTTCAGGGAATATTAAAATACGGTCTGCTCGATAACGAAGCCCTTGAGCATCTACTATCTCTTTTTCACAATAAACCGTAGTCTCACCTGGCAAAACAAACCATTTTCTTATACTTTCATTGTTAAAAAACTGTTTCATTAGAGGAACTATTTCTTTTTGAGCTTCACTAAGAGAAGTAAATATGTCTTTAAGTTCCTCATTCCACTCTGGGGATAGTTTTTTTAGATTAGCCAAAAAATCATGGATAAGTATTCCTCTTTCTTGGGCTATTTTGCTTTTTGTATCTATCAGCTCATTTTTATCTATAAGTGGACGGTGGAGCTTATCTTGCCATTCATTGATAAGAGGAAGATGGATATGTTTCTCCTTCTTTAAAGGATGCTTTGGTAGTCTTGAAACAGGACTTCCTGACTCAAAAATAGGCTCCTCAAAGAGAATTGGAGGGTAAAACTTTTGAGGCATGCGTTCGTAATTTGATATGAATATATAAAGCTCATCTTTAGCCCGAGTTGTAGCTACATAAAAAGTATTCAGCTCATTTATTAGCTGTAAAGTAAATTTATCTTTGTAAAGTTGTCTTAGTTTTGAGGAGGCCTTGCAGCGATTTTTGTTAATACGATAAGGTATGATGTCATCATTGTCTTTTTCATATATTTCGGTAATAGGAGCATTATTTAAATAAGTAAAAGGACTGATAACTACTGAGAATCCAAGCCCCTTTGCTTTGTGAATAGTTTGCACTTTTATAGCATCAGCATATTCAGGCAAAACGACCTGGAAAATCTCTTTTTTATCTTCAGGATTACTCCAGAAAGCAAGGAATGCTTTAAGGCTGTTTTTTCCTTCTGATTCACATTGTTTTAAAACTTCCAGAAGTTGATAAAAAAAGCCTTCTTTATCTGGAAAATTATAAAATACATTATATTTTTTTAAGATACGGCTAACCAAGTCATAAGGAGGTAGAAATCCAACTACATACATATATTCCTTTAAATAGTCTAGCCATATTTGAGGAAACTTATCTCTAAATAAAACATAAAGTGGTTTTTCATATCTTCGATTTTGCAGAAGAAATGAAAATATTGTTTGATGGTCAAGTGAGCTTGCCTTAAGAAAAATATCTCCTGATATGAATGAGGCAAAAGAAAAATTATCAATGGGTGAATCTAAGAATAGTAAAAAACTAACTATTTCTTGCACTAAATTGTTTGAGGAAATGTCCAGAGTTTTTTCTGAAGCTACAGGAATATTTGCTCCTGATAGAACTCCTGTAATCCAGGAAGCTTCCATGTTTGTTCTAACCAGGATAGCAATGTTACCTGGAGAAAAACGCTTAAGAATATCATTCTTAAGCAGTCCAATAAGACGTTTTTCAATCTCTAAATCTAAATCCTCTTTTTTTAAAGGTTTATCAGGAGAAATCTTTTCCACTTTTATCAACCCTCCTTTTTGCTCTTCTTTTTGTTCAACTTCTTGAGGAGGTTGAGCATAAGTTTTAAGAATTAGCGGTAGGTCAATAGATTCTTCAGCTAATCCACATGAATTTATCCAAAGCGTGAGGTTTTCTTTGGAAAAGATTTGATTGACAAAAGAGACAATATTTTCTCGGCTGCGGTAGTTTATTTCTGGAGATTCTTCATTAATATATTTTTCTTCCACACTGGTAAATTCATACTTTGCTTCGTCAAAAAGAGAGCTTTCGCTTCCTCTAAATCCATAGATAGATTGTTTCTTATCTCCAACATAGAAGAGAGAGCCTTTTTTAGAGAGGGTTTCTTCGATAAGGGGAAATAGGTTTTCCCATTGAAGTCGGTTAGTATCTTGGAATTCGTCTATAAAAAAATGTGATATGCGATCGCCAAGATGAAAATAAATTTCGGGGACAATTTCTTGTTTCTCAAGGAATGATTTTAGCTGTATATTTAGATCTTCAATAAAGATAATTTGTTGCTGCTTCTTGAAAGATTGAATGCCCTTGTCAAAAAGGGTAATAATTTTAATAAAAGGTGCAAAGTGGTAATGAGAAATTATTTCAGCTAAAGAGGAAATATCATTTTGAATTTTTTGCCACATTTTTTCATGAGTGGTGGTAACAACTGAGCCTTTTTTGCAAATCTCCTCAATTGACTCCTTATAGAACATCTGGCTGCTCCAAGGTTCTTTTTTATCCTCAATAAATGCTGTAGCTGCCTTAATAAAATGTTGGTTAAAGATTAATTCATGTTTGCCTTTTTCAAGAAGCCTTTTAACAGATTTAGTTAAAAGATTGTATCTGTCTTCCTTATCCTGGTAAGAGAAAATCTTCTTTATTTTATATCCCTTTACCTTTCTTAACTTGTTAATATTTTCAATGATTACTCCTCTTATATCCCAACCAAGCTCTGGATTAATATCTAAAAGTTCATTTAGTAAGTCAAGAAAAGAGAGAGTAATTTCGTTATGTTTATTATATGGATGGGGAGAGACTTGAGATAGAAGCTCATCAAGGACAAAATTAACCGCAAAAGAGGAGTCTAAAACTATCTCAAAATAAGGAGGAATGTCCAGCTCTAATGCAGAAGCCGTGGTTATTGAGGTAAGAAAGGAGTCTATTGTTTGTATCTTAAAGTCTGAATATTTATCAAGTATTTCCTTAAGCTTAATCTCTGCTAAATGTTTTTGGTAGGAGTCGCCAAGAGCAATACTTTTAAGTTTTAAGATGATTCTTTCTTTCATCTCTAAAGCAGCTTTGTTGGTAAAAGTAATGGCTAATATATTTCGAGGAGAAGCAGCTATAGAAGAGGAGAGAATAAATTCTACATATCTCTCAGAAAGCTTAAAAGTCTTACCTGAACCAGCTGAAGCTGTTATGACTTGAATATGAGGAAAATTAATGTTGTTCATTAAGTTGTTTTATAGATATTTTGCTTTAATTTAGGCAATTTTGCCTATTTCTAAATTCTGTTGTATCAGGTTATTTATTAACTCAAACTAGTTTGAGTTAATAAAGTTTATTTGTAACTATTCAGCATAAACCTAAGTTTAAAAATTAGTATTTCTGAGCATTAATTGAAATTAGGAAAATATTTAATTTTTAAAGAAAAAGAAGAAATTTTGTTTGAGACAAGAGGTCGAGTTTAATTTCTTCTCTTTAAAAATTATGTATTTTCCGTTAAGATTTTAATTTGGCGAAGAAATATTAATTTTTAAACTTCGCACTAAGGAAATATGTTGTTATATTGAACATTGCTGAATAGTTACTACAAATCATCAAAATTACCATTTCCTTGGATCTCCTGACCTCTGCAAATACCTCTTTCCGAGTTTTGAACAAACTGTATTAAGTGATTTACATAATTATCGTTTTTTATATCTTCTTCAATCTTTCTCAAAGCTTTGGAGATGCTAATTCCAGAACGAAATATCAATCTATAAGCTCTTTTCAATTTCTTTCTCGAGTCTTCAGAAATGCCTGCTCTCAAAAGACCTACTGAGTTTAAACTATAAGTTCGAGCAGGGTGTCCATCTACTAAAATATAAGGAGGAACATCTTGAACTACTTTGGAATTCCCACCAATCATAGATAAAGTCCCAATGCGCACAAACTGATGAACAACAACTGAACCTGAAATAAAGGATTTATCTTCAACTATCACATGACCGGCAATACTTGCAAAATTAGACACAACAACTTCGTTTCCTATCTCACAGTTATGTGCAACATGAGCTCCTACCATAAAAAAATTACCATCACCTACCATAGTAGTTCCCTCAGCATTATTGCCCCGATGCATAGTAACATATTCTCTTATAATATTGTTTTTTCCTATAGTTAGATAGGACCGTTCTCCTTGAAACTTTTTATCTTGAGCTATGTTTCCTAAAACTGCTCCAGAATAAACTACACAATCCTGGCCAATAGTAGTCCATTTTTTAATCACTACATTTGAATCTATCTTGACGTCATCATTAATGACTACATCTTCTTCTATGACAGAATAAGGACCAATACTCACATTCTTGCCAATTTCTGCCTTAGGATGAATAATAGCTGCTTTGTGTATCAATTATTTTCCTTTCTTGTTTTTATTTTTTACCTCTTAACTATTCACCTATGGCAAACATAATTTCAGCCTCAGCTACTTTCTTCCCCTCTACAAAGGCCTCTCCGTATACCTTGCCCATACGCTCTCGCACCCGTATGGGTTTTATTTCCATAACTAATTGATCCCCAGGAACTACTGGTTTGCGAAATCTTATCTTATCTATTCCCATGAAATACACCAACTTCCCTCTATTTTTTTTTTCAGAAAGCAGGAGCACGCCTCCAGTTTGGGCCATAGCTTCTACTATTAGGACCCCTGGCATAATAGGTCGTCCTGGAAAATGCCCTTTAAAAAACTCTTCATTGGCAGTTACATTTTTAACCCCTACAATTTTTACTCCTGGTTCCATTTCTATAATCTTATCTATTAATAAAAACGGATATCTATGGGGTAATATTTCTTTGATTTGATTAATATCTAACAATTATCTCCTCCTTGCTTTTGACTTTATAAAACACAATTAACACCGATATTTTCAGTTATTAGTTTTTCCTCCTTGTTATGCAACCTTTTATCTGTCATAAACCAATAGAAAGCTTTGTACCAATAAAATAAAACTAAGATCTTCACTAAGTGTTTAATAACTACAAAAAGAAAGAAAATTATTTTTTATAACCTTGCAAATACAAAACTCTGAGCTTTTTAACATATCTTTAGTAACTATTCAGCATAAACTTCGCACTAAGGAAATATGTTGTTATATTGAACATTGCTGAATAGTTACTATCTTTACATACTCTACAGCTAAAAAAATATTCTTGTTTAATAAATTTATATTTTGTATTTTTCTACAATCTTTTTAGCTAATTTAATATTTAAATCATGCCCTGATTTAAGAGCAATAAAATGCCCTACAATAGAACATCCAACTAAAGATATATCCCCGATTAAATCTAATATTTTATGTCTAACTAACTCATTTTCAAAACGTAGATTGTCGTTTAATATTCTATCTTTTCCTATTACCACAGCATTTTCTAAACTTCCACCTTTTATTAATCCTTTTTTTCTTAGGTCCTCTACCTCAGATAAAAAACCAAAGGTCCTTGCAGGAGCTATTTCCTTAACAAACATTTCCTCATTAATGCTAAAAAATGCATACTGAAGACCTATCACACTGTCATTATGCTCTATAAGATAGGTTATTTTAAATTCATCGGCAGGCAAAACAATAATTTGCCGATCATTTTCTTCTATCCACAACGGACTATCAATTTTTATAGCTTCTTTTTTTGCTTCCTGTTCTATAATCTCAGCATCTTTAATTAAATCAACATATGTTTTACTACTACCATCACCAATAGGAAGCTCTGGGCCCTCCAATTCAATATAAACATTATCTATCTTGCATCCTGATAAAGCAGCTAAAATATGCTCTACAGTGCGAACCTCAATACCATTTTCTCTTAAAACAACTTCTCGATCACTCTTTATTACATTTAAAACGCATGCTTTTACAGTTCCTTTTTCTTTTATCTTAAACTTAATGCCTGTATATACAGGAGCAGGAAGCAACGTAAGAAAAGCATCCTCCCCAGAATGCAAACCAATACCTCTATATCTAACTTTATTCTTTATGGTTTTTTGCATTTTTTAAAACTTGTATCTCTTTTTCTAAACAACGAATCTTCTCCAAATGTTTTGGCAGCCTATTTATGATAGCTTTTAATTTTTGTTCTTCCTTATGAGGTTTGGCTGGAAATCCTGATACAAAAGATCCCTCTGGAACGTCTTTGGTCACAACGCAACGAGCAGCGATAACGCTATCTTTACCTATGTTAACATGATCCACAATACCTGCTTGTCCGGCAATAATTACCCCATCTCCAATGCTAACACTTCCTGATATTCCAACTTGGGCTACAATAATACAATTCTTACCAATCTTTACATTATGGGCTACATGAACTAAGTTATCTATTTTACTTCCCTGTCCAATTATTGTAGAACCAACAGTTGCCCTATCTATAGTAACTCCTGCTCCAATTTCTACTTCATCTTCAATAATCACATTTCCATTTTGAGGAATTTTGTAATGTTTTCCTTTTTCCTGAACATATCCAAATCCATCACTACCAATTACAGCCCCGCTATGAATTCTAACTTTTCGACCAATACAAGTTCTTTCTCTAATGGTCACGTGAGGATAAATCTTAGCATGAGGCCCAACAATAGAAAAACATCCCACATAGGAACAAGGCATAATAGTAGCTTTATCCCCAATTTCAACATTATTTTCCACTACAACACAAGCCCCAACAGAAACTCCTATACCAATTTTTACATTTTCTCCAATAATTGCTGAGGGATGAATACCAGAATAAGTCTTATATTCTACAGTAAACAGTTCTAAAGCCTTGGCAAATGCTAATTTGGGATTTTTAACCCTTATTCCTGATACGCCCTCTAAAATCTCAATACTATCAGGAATTAATAAAGCTCTTACTTTTGATACAAGAGCTTTATTAGCATTTTCTTTATCTAAGACTAATACCAAGCTTCCTTCACTTGCATTTTCTATATTTGTTATATTTGTTATTCGGCAATTTTTATCACCAAAAACTATTCCTTCAATTTTTTGTGCAATCTGCCACAATTTCATAGTTAATCTTTATTTCCATCACTGCTTTTTATTTAAAATATCAATAACTTTCTGCGTTAAGTTAATCTCTTCTATTCCATATAAGACCATACTTTTATCTACCACTATACTTACCCCTTCTTTAACAGCAATATCTTCTATTACTTCGTAAATAATTTTAATTATTCTTTGAGTCTGATCCTGTTCTTCTTTTAACAAGCCACTTTTTATTGTATCAGCAAATTTCTGTATAGCTAATTTTTTTTGTTTAATTACAGCTTCCCTTTTAGCTTTTTCTTGTTCGCTAAGCATTATAGCTTCTTTAAGTTCTCTTTCTAGTTTTTCTATCTCTTTCTGTTTCTTTTCTATTTCTGTTTTCTTGCTTTTTATCTCATCATTAAGAATACCGGTAACTCTCTTAGTCTCTTTAAATTGATCAAAAACCTGAGCAATATCTACATAAGCAATCTTTGTTAGAGAAGTAGCATTAATATTAACTACTCCTAATATATTAACTATTCCTAATAAAAAAAAGATGACTACAAAAGATGCAAATCTATATTTCATTTATTTCCTCCATAGTTTATTGGATACCCTTGGATACCCTTACTGATCTTTAACAGTTAAAAAAACTAAGTTGTGTAGTTTCAACTACATATCTATACCGAAAAAGTTCTTGGCACTACCAATTGTCCTTTGACATAATTTATATCTCTCGAATTGTAGGAGGAATAGCAACACCAACAGCCTGAAAGACCTTGCCACATGTACCAAGACATTGGCTGCGGATGGCCAAGCGTTTACCATTCTCTTCTATGACGGTCTCTTGAAGAGATTTCAAATCCTGTTTAATATCGGCCCATTCAAAGATATGGCCAGCAGTCTCAAGACGTCGATTTAGCTCTTTCAAGAGTACCAGGGCCAGGAAGCTACAAAATACATGACCCCTGATGGTTTCATCTTGTTGGTGAAATATAGGACGGGTATCAATGACAGACTTGATATATCTATGGCAGCTTGCACTTTAGTCTGTTGAGTTTTAGCTTCTTGAGTTGCCTTTTCATC